>CAIYXO010000742.1 GCA_903930165.1 uncultured Verrucomicrobiota bacterium
AGGAGACGACGTGAGGAGTCTCACCCCAACCGTCGAGCGCCGTGCCTTGGCCCCGGACATTTCTCCTTCACCCGGCGGGACGGCTGTTCCAGTGTCCGGGCTCCCGGGTTTCCGGGCTCCTCCGCGTCCGAATGAAGGCCAAGATCATCATCACCCCGAAGAAGGCGGTCCTCGATCCGCAGGGCAAGACCGTGCAGAACGCCCTCGAACACATGGGCTACGCCGGCGTCACCGGCGTCCATGTCGGCAAGTACCTCGAGATCGACCTCGCCCCGGGCACCGACAAGGAGTCCGCGACCAAGGCGCTCGACGAGGCCGCCCGGCGCTTTCTGAGCAACCCGGTGATCGAGGACTACCGCCTCGAGATCGTCGACTGACCCGGTCCACCGAAACGACATCCCCACCGACGACGCGATGCGCTTCGCCATCCTCCAGTTCCCCGCCTCGAACTGCGACCAGGACTGCCTCCATGCCGTCCGGGTCGCCGGAGCCCAGGGCCGATTCGTCTGGCACAAGGAGACGTCGCTGGGCGACGTCGACGCCGTGATCGTGCCGGGCGGGTTCTCCTACGGGGACTACCTGCGCTGCGGGGCCATCGCCCGGTTCAGCCCGGTGATGCAGGCCGTGAAGCGCTTCGCCGACGAGGGCGGGATGGTCCTGGGCATCTGCAACGGGTTCCAGATCCTGTGCGAGGCCGGACTGCTTCCCGGCGCGCTCATCCGCAACCGCGACCTGCGGTTCCATTGCGAGTCGGTTTTCCTGAAGACGGTGAACCCGGCCACGCCGTTCACCTCGGCCCTTCCGAAGGACCGTCCGTCGCTGATGCCCATCGCCCACGGCGAAGGCTGCTACTTCGCGGATCCGGAGACCCTCGCCGGCCTGCAGTCGCGGGGCCAGGTCCTCTGGCAATACGCGGATGCGACCGGGGCGGTGACCGAGTCGGCCAATCCGAACGGGTCGCTGTTGAACATCGCCGGCATCGCGAACGAGCGATTCAACGTCGCGGGCCTGATGCCGCATCCGGACCGTGCCGCCGAGTCGGTGCTCGGATCCGAGGACGGCCGCCGAGTGTTCGAAGGCATGGTCGCCGCCCTCGCCTCCCGCCGCGCCGCGGCCTGAGGGTGCACAGAGCAGGGAGCCCGGAGCCTGAAGCCGGAAGATTCCCGAATCCGTGTCCTGGCGGACACGGCCACCTCGCCGGCCATGATTCCTGCTCCCTGCTCAAAGGCGGAGGAACGCGGAAAAGGGGATCAAGATTAGGATTACGATCAGGATGAAGATCCCGATGCCCGACGTCTGACGCCCGACCCCGTCCCCTTTCGCCTACAGCTCCGTCAGCCGGAGGTTGCGGAAGCGGGTCACGGCCTTGTCGTCGTGGTTCTGAAGTCCGAGATACCCGCGGAGCGAGCGGACCGGTTCGTGGTCGATGATCCGGGTTCCGTTGAGGTCGATGAGCACCCTGGGGCCACGCGCCTCGATCCGGACGGTGTTCCACTCGCCGGCGGGCTTCGAGGCGAGCCGGGTCGCGGCGACGACGTCATAGAGGGCGCCGGTGCTCCACTTCTTGGGCTCGGTGAGGCCGGCGTCGTCGAGGATCTGCATCTCGTGTCCGGTGAAGGCCGGGTTCCGCTCGGTGCCCGAGCGCAGGAACACCCCGCTGTTGCCCTTGGTGTTCACCTGGTACTCGAGCTCCAGGATGAAGTCGCCGTACTCCTTCTCCGTGCGGAGCCACGAGCCGGATTTCGCGGGATTGGTGGTCCAGGCGACGCCGTTGCGCGCCACGAGCTCGCCATTCTCGATGGTCCATTCGCCGCCGTGCATCACGACCCAGCCGGAGAGGTCACGTCCGTTGAACAGGGTCCGCGTCTGGCCGGCAGAAGGGGAAGCGCCCGGGCCGGAGCATCCGGCGGAAAGCCCAAGCAGGACGAGGAAGGCAGGGAGGAACAGGCGCTTCATGGGAATGGAGAAAGCGTGGACCCGCCCGCGTCGGTTGGAAAGGAC
>CAIYXO010000743.1 GCA_903930165.1 uncultured Verrucomicrobiota bacterium
GACCACGGACCACGGACCACGGACCACGGACCACGGACCACGGACCACGGACCACGGAGATTGCGAGGGAGCGGTTCGTGCTTTGAATGCGGGAAGCGGGCGACCGCGGCTTGGCAGCCTCGGCTACCGGCAATGCGTCACGCCGCCGCGGCGAGCATCGGCTTCAGCGGCTTGAGCTTCACCAGGGCGGCGACGTCGAGGATCAGTCCGACCCTTCCGTCTCCGAGGATGGCGGCGCCGGCGAGGTTGGGATTGGAGCGGAAGGTCTCCCCGAGGCTCTTGATCACGACCTCCTGCTTGCCGATGAGCTGGTCCACGAGCAGGCAACGCACCTGGGTGTCCGCCTCGACGACCACCACGATCGCCTCGGTCACGGGAAGCGACTTCTCGCGGATGCCGAAATAGCTGTCGAGACGCAGCAGCGGGATCAGGCGTCCCCGGACGTTGACCACCTCCTCGCGTTCCTGCACCGAGATGATCATCTCGGGCTTGGCCCGGAAGGATTCCCGGACGGAGAGGGTCGGGAGGATGAAGCGCTCCGTGCCGAGTCCCACGAGGAGCCCCTCGATGATGGCGAGGGTCAGCGGGAGGTGGATGCAGAACTTGGAGCCCTTCCCGGGGGTGGAATCGATGACGATCTTGCCGCGGAGCTGCTCGATGTTGCGGCGGACCACGTCCATGCCGACCCCGCGCCCCGAGAGATCGGTGACCACCTCGGCCGTCGAGAATCCCGGTTCGAAGATGAGGCCGTAGATGTCGCTGTCGCTGAGCTTGGCGTCCGGCTTCACCAGGCCGCGTTCGACCGCCTTCTTGAAGATCTTCTCCTTCGGGAGGCCGCCGCCGTCGTCCTCGATCTCGATCACGATCGCCCCGCCCTCGTGGAAGGCCTTCAGGTGGACCCGTCCCAGCGCGGGCTTGCCGCGGGAGACGCGCACGTCGGGCTTCTCGATGCCGTGGTCCACGGCGTTGCGGATCATGTGGACCAGCGGATCGCCGATGACCTCGATGATGGTGCGGTCCAGCTCGGTCTCCTCGCCGTCGGTCACGAGCTCGACCTGCTTGCCGGCCTTCATCGAGACGTCGCGGACGAGACGGTTCATCTTCTGGAAGACGCCGCGGACGGGAACCATGCGCAGCGACATGGCCACCCGCTGGAGTTCCTTGGTGATGCGGCCGAGCTGGGCGAGGTTGCGGATCAGGATCTGGCTCTGGACGCCGGTGAGCGCCGGATCCTGCGCCACGAGCGACTGGGCGATGACCATCTCGCCGACCAGGTCGACGAGCGAGTCGAGCTTGGAGGTGTCGACCTTGATCGAGGCGCCGCCGTCCTTGGAACCTTCGGAACCCTTGGTCGCGGACTTGGCGACGGAGCCCGCAGCGGGAGCCGGCGTCGGAGGAGGATCCTTCGGCAACACCTTCAGGGCCGCAGGCGTCTCCGGAGCCGCCGAGGCCGGGGCGGGAGCGGGGGAAGGAGGCGTCACCGGGACGGAAACCGCAGGGGCCGGAGCGTGAGCCGAGGCGGACGGGGAGCCCGACCGTGCGATCACGGACCGGACCGATTCCAGCAGGTGTCCGGTCGGGATCAGGATCGGCTCGCCGGGATTCTCGCCCCGCAGCTGCGCATCCATGCGGTCGACGAACCGCTTGAGGGTGTCGCCTCCCTGGAGGATCAGCTCGATGACCTCCGAGTCGATGGTCAGCGTGTGTTGGCGCGCGAGATCGAGCAGCGACTCGAGTTCATGGGCGAGGCGGTTGATCGGTCGGAGGTTCAGGAACCCGGAGCCTCCCTTGAAGGTGTGGAACGCGCGGAAGATGGAGTTGAGGGTGTTGGCGTCGGTCGGACTCTCCTCGAGGGTCAACACTCCCAGCTCGATGTTCTGAAGATGCTCTTGGGATTCGTTGGTGAACTCCCGCAGCAGCTCGGCGTCGTCGGCGAGGTTCAACACCAGCGGGTCGACGGCCGCACCGGCATCGGCCACCGGCGCAGCGGGCGCGGGGCAGGCCGCTTCGACGGAAGGCGTCACGCCCGCGGCCGGCTTGGCGTGCAGGGCGGCGGGGAGGGTCGGAAGCGGTGTTCCGCGCGTGGCGGGCCCCATGGCGGATTGAAGCCAGGAAATCCAATCCCTCAGGCGGGTGAGCTCCTCCGCGGGAAAGGCGCCGCCGGCGTCGAACACGCGGTCCACCGAGGAGCGCAGGGCCGCGACCGCCTCGACCAGGGGCGTCGGCATCGCGCCACCCGGAGCCGACACCAGGTCCTGCATGTCGGAGACCAGGGAGTTCGAGGGCAGCAGTCCGTCGTCCTTGCCGGGTGCGGCGAAGACGAGTTCGAGGGCCAGCTTCTCGGTGAGCGCGGAAAGCGCCTCCAGAGGGGAAGGAGCGGGGTTGGACATAACGATCCAACCCGGTATCGGACGGCGCGAACTTTCCCTTGAGGAGGAGCCGGATCCGGCAGGAAACCGTTCAGGTGACGCGGTCGGCCCTCGCAAGCATCCACGCTCCAACACCTTGGAACAGGATGTTGGGAACCCAGAGCAGGTACTGGGGATGCAGGTTCGGGCGGGTTTCGAGGGCCTGTCCCAGGATGATGAACCCGTAGTAGGCGAGGAGAAGGACCAGGGCCATGGCCACCCCGACGTTGGTTTCCCGGCGATGGGCGCGGATCCCGAGCGGGATTCCCACCATCGTGAATCCGAGGCAGGCGAAGGAGAAGCCGACCTGTCGGTGGATCTGGACCTCGATCGGCGTGACATCAACCCCTTCCCCGCGGCGCAACCGTCGTTCCGCGAGCAGTTGGCGCAGGGACATCTCGCTGAGCTTGGGGGGATCCTGTCAGCGGGGACGGAAACTGGAGATGGGCTCGATCCGTTCCTCGGCCGAGATGCCCTGCCAGGTGCCCGCCATGAGGAGGAGGCCCTGGGTGTTCCTCAACGCGAGTTCCGACGGGAAGCGGTTGGCGTCGCGGCGCAACTCGGCCTCCGGGGCGAAGAGGTCGAGGTAGCAGACGCCGTTGGTGAAGGCGAAGACCCGGACGTCGAGCATCCGGTCGCCCTCGATGCGGCGGGCGTACAGGGTGACGGAACCGAGTTCGATGTAGCGTCCCTCACCGAGGGAAAGGTTCGAGGTGTCGCGGACGACGGTGTCGCGGAGTTCCTTGAAGGCCACGCGGGCGCGGGGACCCAGGTCGCAATTGAACCACGCGCAGACCCCGCAGAGCACGAGGGACAGCGCCACCACCGGCATCACGGCCGACACCAGGCTGATCCCGGCCGCGCGCACCGCGGTCAACTCCTGGTCGGCGCTGAAGCGCCCGAAGGTCAGCAACGTGGCGGTGAGCATCCCGATCGGGAGGGAGAAGCTGAGGACGAAGGGAACGAGCAGGGCCAGCGCCTGGAGGAGGACCCCTGCGGTGGCCTTGGGACTGGCAAGCAGGTCGAGGACGTCCTTGAGCACATTGCCGAGCAGCAGGACGAACGTGAAGACGCCGACGGTGACGACCAGCGTGGCCGCGACCTGCCGGAGCAGGTAGAGGTGCAGGGTCTTCATGGGGTCGCGACGATCACGTGGCCAAACTCCGCCAACCCACCCCGCGGAGTCCAGCGTGTTGAGAGACGTCGGACCCCAACGATTCCGGGGCGAAGGGAAAGAGGACCGCTGCAGGGAACCGGCGGTTTCCCACGGCGGAACCGCACCCCTGATGGTGATGGC
>CAIYXO010000744.1 GCA_903930165.1 uncultured Verrucomicrobiota bacterium
CGTCCACCCAGCAGGCTTCCCCAGTGGTAGAGACCGCCGGCGGTCGGGTAGGCGGAGGCGATCTGGGCGAGCGTGGCGGCCACGCACAGGGAGAACAGGCAGGCCACCGGCCAGCCGAGTCCGATTCCGGCGCCGCCGGCTCCGGCGAGGCCGACATGGAACGAGGTGATCCCTCCCGCGAGGATGCAGATGATCGAGAGCGAGATGGCGAAGTTCGAGAAGGCTCCCATCCGGCGGGTGAGCTCCTGCCGGTAACCCATCGAGGCCAGCAGCGCCTCGTCGGAGTCGGGGGCAGTGGGAACGGGCTTGGGCGGCAACTCGGGAGAATCCATCGCTGGGGTAGGCCGTGTCGGACAGCCCGGACCGTTGTCCGCGATCCCGGGCGCCGCGGCAATGACGGGCGATTCGCGATTCTGGATTCCTGGTTTTCCTGTGCGGACACCGATTTCACGGATTGCCGATGCGGTGGACCTCCTTGCCGAGGATCGGTTTCGGGTCCGAGTCTCCCTTTGGTCCGTGAAATCCGTGTCATCGAAGGAAAATCAGGAATCACGCATCACGAGTCCGATATTGACCAATGGTCAATATCGGGGATCTTGGCCGGGATGAGCGTGTCGGAGAGGAAGGTCCAGGAACGTGCGGCGCGCGAGGAACTGATCCTCGGGCACGCGCGCGGGTTCCTGCTTCGACGCGGGTTCCAGGACTGGAACATGGAGCAGCTCGCCGGCGCGGTGAACTACGCCAAGGGCACGCTCTACCTCCACTTCGAGTCGAAGGAGGACCTCTGTCTCGCCGTCGCCACGCGAGCGCTCCGCGAACGGGCCGATCTCTTCGAGCGGGCCTCGCGGTTCACCGGCAAGACCCGCGAGCGGGTCCGTGCCATCGGGTTCGCCTGCTGTGAGTTCGCCTGCTCGCATCCCGACTACTTCAAGGTCGAGCTGATGCTCAAGTCGGCCTCGTTTTGGGAAAGGGCCACCGAAACACGCCGCCAGGCCCATCAGATGGAAGGCGCCCGCTGCTTCCGACTCGTCCACGAGGTCGTCAAGGAGGGGATGCGCGCCGGGGACCTTCCCCACGACCGCATGACCTCCGAAAGCGTCGCCTTCGCGCTCATCGCGGTCACCGTGGGCAGCCACATCATGAGCCTCGAACCCGCCATGAAACTCGTCGCCGGCATCGACGATCCCATCCGCACCGTCCGCCAGAACCAGGACCTCATGTGCGACGGGCTCGGTTGGCGTCCGCTGCTCGCGGACTGGGACTACTCCGCGACCGACGCCCGCATCCGGCGCGAGATCTTCCCCACCGCCACCTGGTGCGATCCCGTCGCCACCGCCGGTTGATCCCTTTTTTCACATGAAAATGACCAACGGTCACAATATGACGAAGGTTCAGGAATCGGAAGGGAGGCCGGTTTGAACTTCGTGGCGTTACGGATGCTGACGGGGGATCCGTCGAAGTACTTCGGCCTCGTGTTCGCGATCGCGTTCTGCACGTTCCTGCTGGAGAACCAGACCTCGATCTTCGCCGGCATCATGAAGCGGACGGGGCACCAGATCCTGGACGTCACCGACGCGGAGATCTGGGTGATGGATCCGAAGACGGAGTACTTCGAGCAGACGAAGGCGTTGAAGGAAACCGACCTGGCCCGGGTGCGCGGCGTGGAAGGCGTGGCGTGGGCGGTGCGGATGTTCAAGGGGAACCCGGTGGCGCGCACGCCGCAGGGGAAGTTCGCCTCGACGTTCTGCCTGGGGTTGGACGACGCCACGCTCACCGGCGCACCACGGAAGA
>CAIYXO010000745.1 GCA_903930165.1 uncultured Verrucomicrobiota bacterium
AGGATCGAGAGGTCCAGCCCACGGGAAAGACCGTTCAGCACCTCGGGCATGTGGGTCAGCGCATAGTGCACCTTGGCCATGTTGCGGCGGACCATCACATGGGGAAGCCCGCTGGTGGTGCTCAACGTGCGGACGTAGTCGTCCGGAGACTGCACATGCCCCCTGTCGCCCAGCGGCAGCGATCCGTTCAGGAAGAGGTCTCCCGCCTTGGCGCTCAGCTCCATCAGCTCCGCCACCGTGAACCGCGTCAACGCCGCCCTCGCCGCCCCCAGCTTCTGCAGGTCCTTCTTCACGATGCCCGCATTCACCGTCGACACCACCGCCCGCACCTCGCCCGTCCTGAAATCCTTCACCTCGGACTGGTCCAGCGAGGCGTAGCTGCGGCCGAAACGGAGCACGGGAAGATGCGGGATGTCACTCATGGTCGGGATGGCAATTCGAAAGTCCGGACGGCAAAATGGTACGTCTGCGTACAATTGGCAAACGGAGGTTTGTGGTGCCTCCGGGATCGGTGATGTTGCCGGGGTTCATGACAAGTCCGTCCAACTGGGTGATCTCCGCGGGGCTGGCGCTCCTCCTGGCCATGTCGGGGATCCCGGCAGACGCCGCGGATCCGCGGATCAACGAGTTCCTCGCCAGCAATTCGGGAGGACTCGAGGACGAGGACGGCGACAGTCCGGATTGGATCGAGATCCACAACCCAGGGCCGGATTCGGTCCCGCTGCTGGGCTGGGGTCTCACGGATCGTGTGGACGCCCCGTTCCAGTGGCGCTTCCCCCCGACGAACCTGCCTCCGGGAGGCTTCCTGGTGGTGTTCGCCTCCGGCAAGGATCGCCGCGTTCCGGGGCGACCGCTCCACACCTCCTTCCGGCTTTCGGATGGCGGCGAATACCTGGGACTTACCCGTCCGGGAGACTCGAGGGTGGTCGACTCCTTCACCCCTGCCTACCGCCCCCAATACCCGAACTACTCCTACGGTGTCGCCGCCGGGGAACGGGTGGCGCTCCTAGCGCCGGACGCCCCGCTGCGGGCCCGCGTCCCGGTGGACGCCTCGGAGGGCAACCGCTGGCGCGAACAGGCCTTCGCCGACTCCGCCTGGACGACCGGCATCGGCGGCGCCGGCTATGAGAACGCCCCCGAGGACTACGCCGGCCTCATCGGCACCGACCTCCGCGCCGCCATGTCCAATCTCCGCAACGGCGCGTTCCTCCGCATCCCCTTCCGCGTCGACGGCGCCGCCGCACTCACCGGACTGCGCATGAAGGTCCAGTACGACGACGGCTTCGCGGCTTGGATCAACGGACGTCCGGTCGCCGCCCGCAACGCCCCGGCGGAGCCGGCCTGGGATTCCACCGCGACCGCCGACCATCCGGACTCGCTCGCCGTGGTCCCCGAGGAGATCGACCTGTCCGCCGCACTCGGCGCGCTGAACGATGGGACCAACATCCTCGCCGTCCATGTCCTGAACATCCGTTCCGGCAGCAGCGACGCGCTCTTCCGCGCCTCCCTCGAAGCGGACCGGATCTCCGCCACCTCCGGCCACTCGTTTTTCCCCGTTCCGACGCCTGGCGCCGCCAACCGCAACGGCCTCGGCATCCCGGGACCGATCCTTCGCAACGCGGTCCACTCCCCTGCCGTCGTCACCGCCACCACCCCGGTCTTCGTCACCGTCGAGGCTTCACCCGCGGTCGCGGCCATCCGGTCGCTGACGCTCACCTACCGCGTCCAGTTCTCCGCTGCGGCCACCGTCGACATGCTCGACGACGGTCTCCACGGCGACGGCAGGGCCGGCGACGGAACCTGGGGTGCCATGATCCCGGCGGGCGTGGCCCCACCGGGAAAGATGGTCCGTTACAAGGTTTCCGCGGCCGATCGTGACGGACGCGTGTCGCGCCTTCCGCTGTTCCCCGATCCGGCCGACAGCGAGGAATGGCGCGGCTTCGTGGTCGAGGACCCGACCATCCGGACGCGGCTCGAGGTGCTGCACCTCTTCGTCGAGAACGAAGGAGCCTCGGAAGGCTTCGCGGGGACACGCTGCTCCATCGCGTTCGGCGGGGAGTTCTACGACAACGTCGCCATCTCGGTCCACGGCCAGAGCTCCGCCGGCTTCCCCAAGAAGAGCCACAACCTCGATTTCCCCCGCGACCACCGTCTCCGGGCCGTCACCAACCTCACCCGGTTCAAGGACGCCAAGCTGATGCAGAACTACGGGGACAAGTCGCGCGTCCACAACGTCCTCGCCCATGAGACCCTCGCCGCCGTCGGCGGAGCGCACCTCGTGGACTTCCCGGTCCGCGTGCAGCGCAACGGTGGATTCCATGGGATCCTCGACCTGATGGAGGACGCCGACGACCGCTGGCTTGAGCGCCTCGGCCGGTCTCCCGAAGGCGCGCTCTACAAGGTCTACGACTCGCTCGAGAACGCGGGCGGATCCGAGAAGAAGACCCGCAAGGAGGAGGGCAACGCGGACCTCCAGGAACTGATCTCCAACCTCGACGAATCGCGGCCGCTGGCGACGCGGGCCGCCTGGGCCTGGGACAACGTCGACCTCCCGGAATGCGTCAGCTACTGCGTCGGCCTCGCCCTCGTCAGCAGCCAGGATCACGGCCACAAGAACTACTTCGTCTGCCGTGACACGCCGGGCACCGGCGAATGGTCGCTGTTCCCGTGGGACACCGACCTGACCTTCGGCCGCAACTGGCTCGACGCACAGGGCTACTTCACGGACACGCTGTTCACCAACAACGTCCTCACCTTCTACAACCCCTCCCAGCAGGGGAAGCCGGACAACCGGTTCTACAACCTGTTGATGAACCACCCGGACTTCCGGCGCATGTACCTGCGCCGCCTCCGAACGGTCCTCGACGAACTGGTCCCGGAGGCCGCTCCCGCCGGAGGCCTCGTCGGGAACCGCATCCGCCATTGGCTCGACCGCATGGATCCGGCCGACATCGTGCCTTCGGACGCGTCCCAGGACGAAACGCGCTGGGGAACCTGGGGCACCCGGCGCACGACGCGACAGGAGGCCGCGCGCATCGTCGACACGTACCTTCCCGGGCGACGCTCCTTCCTGCTCGGGGCGGCCCGTCTCGCCGGCGAAGCCCTGCCCGCGCCCCAGCCGACGAATCCCGCCGTCCGCATCGACGCCATCGACTTCCGGCCGGCCTCGGGCAAAGGCCGCGAGGAATACCTTCGCCTCACGAACGCCGAGCCGGTGGCCATCGACCTGTCCGGCTGGACGCTCCGGGGCCAGGTCCGCCATCGGTTTCGTCCCGGAACCGTCGTTCCCGCGGGCAAGACACTCCACGTCGCCCGCGACGTCGCCGCGTTCCGGAACCGCTCCTCGAGCCCGAGACGCGGCGAGTCGGCGTTCGTCCAGGGTGGCTACTCCGGTCAGCTTTCCGCCCGGGGCGGACATGTGGAGCTCGTCGACCACGCCGGTCGGGTGGTGAACCGCCTCGACTACGCCGGCAACCCGACGCCTGCCCAACAGGCGTTGCGTCCATCCGAGATCCATTTCCATCCGGCCGACCCCGCGCCGGGATCCGCTTTCACGGACGACGACTTCGAATTCCTCGAGTTGGCCAATTCCGGCACCGCGCCGCTGCGGCTCGCCGGACTCAAGCTCACCGACGGTGTCGTCTTCGAGTTCCCAACCAACACGGCGGCCACGCTGGCGCCCGGTGGACGTCTGCTCCTCGCGCGCGACACCAACGCCTTCGCGCTGCGGTACGGGAACGCGGTCGCTCCCGCGGGCCAATACTACGGGGGGCTCTCCAACGGCGGCGACCGACTGCGGATGGAGGACGGGGAAGGCGAGGTGGTTTTCGAGTTCCGCTATGTACCCGCCGCGTTTCCCGCCGCGGATGGCACCGGTCCCTCCCTGGAGTCGCGCACCCCGTGGCTCGACCCCGACGGCACCAACTCCTGGCGCATCAGCCGCGTGTCGGGCGGAACCCCGGGGCGCACGGGTTGGCCGGTGCGGGCGACCCTCTTCCCAGGAGGGCCTGAACCCCGGTTGGAAATCCCCGCCGAATCCGGCCGCGGCTATGCCGTGGAGTCGGCCGGGAACCTCGGCGACGACACGTGG
>CAIYXO010000746.1 GCA_903930165.1 uncultured Verrucomicrobiota bacterium
CCTGCGCCTGGGCGGTCCCTCCGGAACGGGATCTCGTGGCCGAGCCGTATGGAGCGCTGTGGAGGGACAGCTACGGACCGGTCTGCCGGGAGTTCGGAATGGCGATCGCCGGATGCAGCAACGTGGGACCCGTGGTCGCCGGCGCGTGGAAAGGATGGCGCTGCATCGGCTCTTCGATGGTGGTGGGTCCGCAGGGAGAAGTGCTCGCCCAATCGCCCGCCGGCGACGACGCGGAGTCCCTTCTGATCGTTGAAATCCCGGCAACGGAAGTCCGGGGAACCGTCGACGGCTTCGGGATCAACGGTAGGCCGTGAGGCCGAGGACCGCGACCAGCACGCCCCAGGCGACCCCGGCGAGGCCGAGTGCGCGCAGCCGGCCTTCCTGGGCGGTGCACCAGGCCAACCAGTCCCGGGCACGCCACGGGGCGACGGCGAGCCACATTCCGGCGACGACCCACACGTAGGCCCAGACCGTCACCACGTTCTTGAACGGGCTGGGATGCCAGCGTTGGGAATCGAGCACCACGTCGGCGGCGAGACAGGCCACGATGGCGAGGCCCCGGACCGACAGGTAGTCGCGGACGAAGAAGCAGCATCCGACCCCGAGCACGACGAAGCCTGCGAGCAGAGGAGTGCGGAATTCCGAGAAGTCGGAGATGTCGGTGTTGACGAGGTTCCACTCGAACCAGGCGGTGCCGAGCAGGACGAGGAAGACGCCGACCGCGGTGTTGCGATGGAAGCGGCGAAGCCAGGCGGCGCAGGAGCCGGGGCTCAACAGCGGCCAGAGGTGGGCCAGCAGGCAGCCGGTACCCAGGACCAGCGCCAGTTGGGAAAGCGGGAACTTCATCGAGAACGTCGGCGGAGTGTCGGGAAAACCGGCCTTCGGGCCAGAGAATAGTCGGGGCCGCGTGGGAATCGGCCTTCCGACATCAGGCCGCGGCCATCGGCACCACACGGCCGCCCGAACGGGCGAGGTGCCGGGCGCGGAGCTCCTGCAACGCACCGTGGACCACCGGGAGAAGCATCTCGTGCACCTCGAAGCCCTTTCCGATGTCGCGGAGCAAGGTGATCGTCAGTTCCCCGCCGAGATGCTCCCGGAATTCCTCGAGGCCGGCGGTGACGCGGAGGTTTCCGGATTCGTCCGCGAGCAGGAGTTCATCCGCGAAGAGCTCGAACCCCAAACGTTCCAGGAGCCGGAGGATCCTTTCCGCCGGGGCCGCCGGGAGGAAGCCGCGGAGACGCGCGTAGATCACGTCGAGGGCGATGCCGATGGCAACGGCCTCGCCGTGACGGAGACGGTAGTCGGAGACCTGTTCCAGCTTGTGGGCCGCCCAATGGCCGAAGTCGAGGGGCCTGGCGCTGCCCATCTCGAACGGATCCCCGCCCGTGGCGATGTGGTCGAGGTGGAGTTCCGCGCTTCGACGGATGAGCCGCTTCATCGGCTCCGCCTCGAAACGGGCCAGGGCCGGCGCATCGGACTCGATCCGGTTGAAGAAGTCCGTGTCCCGGATGCAGGCCACCTTCACCGCTTCGACGTAGCCGGCCCGCTTGTCGCGGTCGGGCAGCGTCGCCAGCAGGTCGAAGTCGTTGATGACGGCGAAGGGCGGCGCGAACGTGCCGATGAAGTTCTTCTTCCCGAAGGCGTTGATGCCGTTCTTCACGCCCACGCCGGAATCATCCTGGGCGAGCGTCGTGGTCGGGATGCGGATGTGACGGACGCCCCGGTGGGCGGTCGCCGCGGCGAGTCCGACCATGTCCAGGAGCGCACCGCCCCCGACGGCGACCACGTAGTTGTGGCGGTCGATGTGGTGGCGGTCCACCAGCGCATGGATCTCGGAGATCCGGAAGAAGGCGTTCTTCACCGCCTCTCCGCCGGGGATCGCAACCGGCGGGCAGACAAGGCGGGCGTCCTCCGCCATCGCCTGGAACCTCGACTCGATCTCCGCCGACAGGGCAGGCCGCGCGGCAAGCAGCGCTTCCTCGACGAAGAGCAGGACCCTGGCGGGCCGGCGCGCGCCCACCCCGGCACCCGTGCCGAATACCAACGGGAGCACCGGGTTCGAAGACGTGAACAGGCCCTCCGTGAAATGGACCTGATGCCGATATTGGACCGTGATGGTGCGCTCTACGACGGACATGCGGTGTCGAAATAGTGACGTTCGGACGCTTCGCGGCGAAGAATATTTGAGCGCATGTCCGAAATCCGCGGATCCGGGGAAACTCGCCGAGCCCGGAGTTGCCCGACACGCCACGGTTCCGCTTCCATCGGCGCGTGCCGGCACCGGTGGTGATCCTATCTCCCCTCATGCCACCCGCTACGGGTGGTCTCGCCGACCATACCTCGAACCTCGCCGCCGCGCTGGCGGAGCATCGGGACGTCCGGGTTTTGACGTCCACCGGCGCCTCGCCGGACACCCGGTTCGAGGTGAAGGCCGAAGTCTCCGACTGGCACGACGCCGCGGAGGTCGAGGCCGCTGTCCACGCCTGCGCCCCCGGGGCGGCACTGCTGTGGCAATACGTGCCCCACATGTACGGACGCGGCGGGGTCAACCGTGCGGTTCCAACCCTGGTGGAACGTTTCCGCCGGCAAGGACGACGTCAGGTCCTCATCGCCCACGAGATCATGGCGCCGCTGCATTGGAAGCCGCATTGGCTCGCCTATGCGCTGTGGCATCGCCTGGCGTGGAGGCGGCTTCGGCGGTCCGTCGACGCGGTGGGAGTGTCCACCGAGGGTTGGATCTCCCACTGGAGAAGCCATTGGGCGGACGTTCCCGGCGGGGACGTCTTCCTGTTGCCGTCTCCCTCGAACTTCCCGTTGGTGACGGTGCCACCGGACCACCGGACGCTATGGAGGACGGAGCTGGGGCTGTCCCCGCAGACCAAGGTCCTCGCGTACTTCGGGACGCTCAACGCCGCGAAGCAGCCGGACTGGGTCTTCGCCGCCTGGCGCGCGGCGCGGAGCGCGGGCATCCCCACGGCCTTGGCCGTGATCGGCGGGAAGCCATCCCCGGTCCTGACTCCGGAGGAGGAACCGTTCTATCGCCCGCTCGGCTTCCTGGACGCCGGGGCGGTCTCCAGGGCGTTGCAGGCCGTCGACCTCCTGCTGCTCCCCTTCTCCGACGGTGTCGCCGAGCGCAGGACGACGGTCACCGCCGGCCTGGCCCACGGGACACCGATTTTGACAACCGTCGGCCCCAGCACCGGGGAGACGTTGCGGGCCGCACGGTTCCTCAGGTCGGTCGAGGCTGCTGATCCCGGGGCGTTCCAACGCGAGGCCGTCCGCCTGCTCGCCTCCGAGCCGGAACTCGAAGGGATCTCGAGTCTCGCCCAGGAAGCGTACCACGAGGCCTACTCCTGGCAGGTCGTGGCCCGCCGGCTCGTCGCACGGCTTCCATGAATCCGACGGCTAGCGATCGCCGGCCGCCCCAAGAATGGAAGACATCGGAGGCTCCGTGACCTACCTTCCCGCCTCCTGAATCCATGTCGGAACCGAAACCATCGATCGCGGCTCGCCTCCTGGCCGGTCTGGCCTCGTCGCTGTACCGGCGACGCTGGCTCTACGTGTGGCCGCAGCTGCTGCTGGCCTTCGCCTGCGTCTGGGTGACCGTGTTCCGGCTCGAGTTCGACACCGACCGCAACGCCCTGGTCGGATCCGAGAAGGAGTACCACCGGAATTTCCTGCGCTTCAAAGCGGAGTTTCCCGCCCAGGACGACCTGGTGGCGGTGGTCGAGAGCGACCACCTCGAGAAGAACCGGCAGTTCGTCGAACGGCTGGGATCGAAGCTCGAGGCGGAATCCACCCTCGCCTCGCCCACCAACCTCTTCACGGACGTCTTCTACAAGGGCGACCTCACGATGATGGGAAGGAAGGCGCTCCTGTTCGTTCCCGAGCCGGACCTGAGGGAACTGCTCCGGGCACTCCGCGAGGCGCGGCCGTTCATCGGACGATTCTCCTCGGCCACCAACCTCGAGACCCTCTTCCACCAGATCAGCCTCACCATCCGGTCCGCCGACCGCTCCACCAACGCCGACAACTCGGCCATGATCCAGGCCCTGCCGGCCATGGAACGCATCGTCCGACGCGCGACCGAGAGCCTCCAGCGTCCCGGCACGCCGCCTTCCCCGGGTGTCGACGCCCTCTTCGCGGCGGGTCCGGAGGCGGAGCGCGAGAAGTACATCACCTTCGACCGGGGCCGGCTGTACCTCGTCAACGCCAAGGCCCGCGCGGCCCACACCAACGACTTCCCACACCTCCGCACCTCGCCCTGGCGGAGGATGCTCGGGATGGAACGACCGCTCTCGACGGAGGAGATCGAGATGGAGCGCAACGGGTTCCAAGGCGGCATCAACGAAGCGGCCGTCCGGCGCTTCCGGGAACTGGTCGCGGAGACCGCGCGCGAGGTCCCCGGGGTCAACGTCGGCCTCACCGGCGAGTCCGTGCTCGAGGTGGACGAGATGGAGCAGTCCACCCGCGATTCCACGGTGGCCTCCGTCCTGTCGCTGGTGATCTGCGCGGTCATCTTCATCTTGGGCTACAGCGAGACCGGACGTCCGCTGAAGGCGGTCGGATGCCTCCTGATCGGCCTCTGCTACACCATGGGTTACACCACCGTGGTGGTGGGCCACCTGAACATCCTCACGATCACCTTCGTGCCCATGTTGATCGGCCTGGCCATCGACTTCGGCGTGCACCTCATCACCCGGTTCGAGGAGGAACTCAGGCAGGGCGCCACGGATCTCGAGGCCCTGAACCGGGCCGTGGTGAACACCGGCCAGGGGATCTTCACCGGCTGTTTCACCACCGCCGGCGCATTCCTGGCGATGTCGTTCACGGACTTCCGGGGCATCCAGGAGATGGGCGTGATCACGGGCGGAGCCCTGCTGATCTGCCTGGTGCCGATGATGACGGTGTTGCCGGTGCTGCTGCTGAAAAAGGGGAGGCAACTCCATCTGGACCATGTCTCAGGGCGCAAGGCGGCCGGGGCGGGACTTCGGCAACGGGCGCACGCCGAGGCGGAGACGCCGGACCGACGGGCGCGCCTCGAGAGGCTCTGGCTGGACCGGCCTTGGACGGTGCTGGGGATCACGACGGCCCTGAGCCTGTTCGCGGCCTACCGGATCCCGTCGGTGACGTTCGACTACAACCTGCTGAACATGCAGAGCGACGAGCTTCCGGCGGTGGTTTTCGAGAAGAAGCTCATCGAGGCGACGCGGATTCGGCCCGGCGGGGACGAACGCGCGAAGTCGGTGCTCTTCGGCGCGGTCATGGTCGACACGGAGGCCGAGGCCGCTGCGTTGGAGCCGAAGCTGCGCGCTCTCCCTACGGTTGCCGGGACCGATTCCATGGTGCAGTTCCTGGGCCAGGAAACGACGGCCAAAGCCCCCTTGATCCGCGAGATCGCCGAGGAGTCCCGTCCGATCCGATTCGCCCGTCCGGCCAAGGGACCGGCGGACCTCGGCGGACTCAGCGGCCGGCTGTGGAGCCTCGGCGGTCTCCTGGGACTCGCCGCCGACGAAGTGGTCCGGACCGCCCCCGAGGAGCGTGGACTCCACACCAACCTGATCTCCCTGCGTGACGCGATCTCGGAACTCCGCGTCGCCATGTTCCGGGGCAACACCAACTCCAACGCACGGAAACTGGGATCCTTCGAAAAGGCGCTCTTCGACGACATCCGGGACACCTTTGACATCCTGCAGAAGCAGACGGTGGAGGGCGGTCTCAGGACCGCGGATCTGCCAGTGGCCCTGCGGAACCGTTTCATCGGCATCCACGGGAAACACCTCATCCAAGTGTACCCGAAGGAAGACGTCTGGGAGCGTCGGGCGCAGGAGGCCTTCGTGAAGGACCTCCAGTCCGTGGCGCCGACCGCCACAGGAACCCCGGTGCAGCTCTACTACTACACGGAGTTGCTCAAGGTCTCCTACATCGAGGCCGCCTGGTGGGCGCTGGGCGCGATCGTGGTGCTCGTGTTCATCCACTTCCGATCCCTCTCCCAGGTCCTCCTGTCGCTGCTGCCGGTCGCGATCGGGACGGTATGGATGGTGGGGTTCATGGGGTGGACGGGCATTCCCTTCAATCCGGCCAACATCATGACGCTGCCGCTGGTGATCGGCATCGGCGTGACCAACGGGATCCACATCCTGAACCGCTTCGCGGAGGAACGGAATCCGAGCCTTCTCGCCAAGAGCACCGGCAAGGCCGTCCTGATCTCCGGCCTCACCACGATCGCGGGCTTCGGAAGCCTGATCATCGCCGACCACCAAGGCATCCGCAGCCTCGGCTGGGTGATGGCCGTGGGAACCGCCACCTGCATGGTGGCCGGCCTCACCATGTTGCCGGCCATCCTGACCTTGCGGAGCGGGCGACTTGGAAAGTAGCTGGTCGCCCGGAACCGACCCGCGGTGGCGAAGCCCGGACGTGAAGCGGGGGACGAAGGCTTTCGCCATCGTCCCCCGTACGCCAAAACAGGCCTACGTCGCCGATCAGGCCTCGGCCATCGACTCGCGCGTGCGGTAGCGGTCGCGCAGCTTCTTCAGGGCCGCGGCCTCCAGTTGGCGGATCCGCTCGCGGGTCAGGCCGAAATCCGCCCCGATTTCCTCGAGCGTGCGGGGTTCGCCGCCCTCGAGCGCGAAGCGTTGGTTCAGGATCACCTGCTCACGACGATTCAGTGTTCCCACCAGTTCCCGGACGAGCTCCGCGTTGCTTTCCTCGCTCACCCCGGCCCAGGGCATCACCGCGGCCTCGTCGGCGATGATGTCGGCGATGCGGTTGGAATCGGGGTCGGAACCCAGCGGGGCGTCGAGCGAGGTGGCACCGATGGCGGCCGCCTCGCGCCAGCGGGTGATGTCCTCGACCTGCGCCTCGAGCTCCGAGGCCAATTCGACATCGGTCGCCGGGCGGCCGAGTTCGGCCTCGAGCCGTACCTCCGCCTTCTTCATCCGCGCCAGTTCCTGGACGATGTGGATGGGAAGGCGGATGGACTTGGACTGGTTGGACAGCGCGCGCTTGATCGACTGCTTGATCCACCAGGCGGCGTACGTGGAAAGCTTGGCCCCGCGGGTCGGGTCGAACCGCTCCACGGCCCGCATCAGGCCGATGTTGCCTTCGTTGATGAGATCGAGCAGCGGGAGCCCGTAGTCCTCGTACTCGCGGGCGATCTTGATCACCAGCCGGAGGTTCGCCCGGATCATGTGTTCACGGGCCGCGTCGTCTCCGCGCTGGATGCGGTTCGCCAACTCGATCTCCTCCTGCGGCGAAAGCAGCGGCGTCTCCACCGCGTCCCGGAGGTAGAGCCGCAGAGAGGAGTGCTCGTCCCAGATGCCGCGCAGGACCGGTTCGGGAACCTTGGGCATGCGGGGCGCGGACGGAACCTGCTCCGTCTTCAGCGGGATCGTCCGCGAGGTCGCCAAGGTCTCGACCGGGATGATGACCTCGATCGGGGGTGCCGGGGTCGCCGGCTTGACGGCCACGGGCACGGGCACGGCCATGGGTTTTCCGCCGGCGCGGCGACGCGAAACCGGCAACTTCGCCGACTTGGCCGCCTGGGAGCAGGAGGGCTCCTTCCGTCGGCGGACCTCACGACGGCGGTTGGCGCCACGGGAGGATGCGTTCTTGGCCTTCGACTTGGAGTTCGCCTTCATGATTCTTGCTGTTTGGAGTCCACCGCACTGCAATTGTTCACTGGAAACCGGCCCTGCGAATTCCAAGCCGGACACGGAGGCTTCCAGTAAGTTTGCGCTTGTTAAGCAGCCTCGGGGCCAGTTCTTCCCCACCCGCCCCCTGTGCAGCAATTGGCCGCCACAACACCCTTTTTGGGGCGCTCTTGCCGAGGACCAGTCCCGGGAAATACACCATTGCCGGGCAAACTGTGCCACCTTTGACACACTCTCACCGACCTGAGGGTGACGGGTGGCACAGAAGGATCTGATCTGTCGGATTGAATCTCCCGCATCCGGGACTGGTCGGTGGGCGTGAACGTTGTTTCACTTCCCGCACCTACTCCCGATGAAATCGCTCCTGACCTCCGCGCTGCTGGTAGCCACCGGCCTCTATGCACAAGCCGCCCAATGGGTGACCTACGAACCCAAGGC
>CAIYXO010000747.1 GCA_903930165.1 uncultured Verrucomicrobiota bacterium
CGCCGGTCTTGGCGTCCACCGTGTCGTGAACCGCCTGCTCGCCAATGCTGTGGGTGCCCATGTTGGTACCCCGGAGATGGCCGGCGGCAATCCAGGTCAAAGGCTTGTCGTGGGGCGCCACGGTGAGCACCCGCTCGAACACCGGACCGAACGGCGTCGTCTTCAGGGCGGCTCGTTCAAGGATTCGCACGCCGTCGACCCAATGTTCCAGGACCACCCCACCGGCAACACGGTGGAGACCGGCGTACCGATAGGAGTTGCCGGACCGGGCCCTTCCCTGTGGTGCGCTGAAGGCAACTTCACCTCCCGGGGCCGGAGTCCCGATGAGGCCGAAACGGGTTGGGTCGAACTTCAAGAATCCGCCGGTCCACGCACCTCGCACCTCGCCGGTCTCCAGGTCGTAGGCAATGGCACCATCTCCCTCGCCGGAGGTCCGGACCGCCAGGCCCTTCGCCACCATCACTCCATCCGGCAGCCGGAGTGCGGAAGCGAGGAAGGGCCCGATGTCCGTCTGCTGCCACCGGTTGTCCACCCAGTCCTTCTCCGCCTGGGAACCCGGCTCGCGGCCGGACACGGCGGGTTCACCTGCAGGCCGCGTCGGCCCCGCGGCGGCGCGAGACCCGCCCGTCGCCGGGTTCCGCAGGGGCTGCACGGAGGCGACCTCGGAAGCCCGCCAGCGGAATGCCACGTCCGTCTCGGAAACGGAACCCTCACCCGGCAACGCCGGTTCACGGACCCCGGAGCGCACCAGCACCTGTTCGATGGCCCCGTCGCATCCGAGACCTCCCTCGACGAGGCGACCCAAGGCGAGCTGCGATGCCTGAGAATCCGGTTCGGAGGAACGGCCGACCGTGGCGTCGGCCACCACTCGGCCGTCCAGCCACAGTCGAATCCGCCTGCGGTCCGACTGGACGGCGACGTGGTGCCAAGTGCCGTCGGTGATGGACTTCCCGGAACGGACCTCCGAAGGGCTCATCGATGGCGAGTAGAAGCTCAGATCGCCGGAACCGGCGTAGGTGTAGAGTTCCCAATGGGTCGACGACATTTTCGCCTCGCTGGCGAGAAGGATCTGGAAGGCCTCGGGTCCCGAGACACGGACCCAGGCCTCGGCGGTGAATGCCGGCGTCCGGACCGACGCGGGCGCGTCGTAGACCCGGCCTCCCAGTCGGACATCGAGGGCCGAGAGGACCTTCCCTTGGACGGTTCTCCCGGGAATCGGAACCGACCCAGCGGCGGGACGGACCTTTCGGGGACCACGGGGATCGCCAATTCGTGGCGCCATACGCTCCAGCCCGTCGAGTTCCTTGCGGAGCTTCACCTCGGCGTCCTCGTCGGTGTGGCCGATGATGCCGACATCGCCCTTCCAACCGCTCGCGGCCACGATCCGGATCAGGTCCAACTCCTCTTCGCCGGTACCGAGAGGAATGATCTTCCGTCCGACGCGGTCGCCGTTCCAAACCATGCCATTGAGGTTCAGCGCGAGCAGGTGCGGCTGGAGGATTCGGAACTGCTCCTCGAAGTCGGCGATGTGGGAATGTGCATGATGGAAGTTGTAGACGACACCCGCGTTGGAATGGCCGGACTTCCGGAGCCGGGCGAGGACCTCGACGACGTTCTTCGGCTCCCCGAACCAACCGAGATGGTTGTACAGGGCCACCTTGCAGCCCAGGGACTCCGCCTCTTGGCAGATGGGTGACAGGGTTCGGACCGCCGCATCGATCTTGGCTTCAAGCCGTGCCGCGTCGGGTTCGTCTTCGGTGCCGAGAGTGATCCAGAGCTGGGGATGGATGCCGTTGCGGCGGATGCAGTCGAGGATCGCGCGGGCCTCGGCGTCGAGGTTTGCCGGGAACCACCAGGCCGTGATCTCGACACCGCGCTTCCGCATCGCCGCGACCTCGGCGTCGAAGGTCGGCACATGTTCCGATCGCCAGTCGTAGGCGAGCCGGCGGAGGCCGAGACGTTGGAGCATCTCGGCGCGTTCCTAGGGTCCGCGCTTCCGGGAATCGAACGGCACGATGCACCACGCGACCAGGTTGGTGCGGGCGAAAGGACCGGTCGGCGGAAGCTCCGCGCGGCAACGCAGGAGGCAGGAAATCAGGCCGAGGACGAGAAGCGCGGACCGGGTGGACACCCTGGGATCCTAGACGGCTCCGAGCGGGCAAGTCACGCGGCCTTCACCGCGGCTCACCACCAGGCGGCGGCGGGATTGGGCGCCCTTCCGTCGAAGGACTGGTAGCCCTTGGGGAAGCGGAACGTCTCGACGTGGTTGTCGCCCCAGAGCATCGGGAAGAACGCCTTGCCCTTGTAGTTGTGCCAGACCGAACGCGGGTCGTTGATGAGGTTGTCACCTCGGTCGCCGAACCAGATCCAGTCGCCCATGACGATCTTGTTCACCGGCGACAAAGCGATGCGGGAAGCCTTGATGGGGACGGACTCCGGCGTGTTCGGCCGGGCCGAATCTCCTCCAATGCGCTCCACGGCGTAGCGGGTCGCACCCCAGACCATCAGGTAGCTGTTGCCCCAGGCGTCATAGGTGGTGGTCTTGAGGTCGCGGAACTCCGAGGCGGCGTACAAGGCGTCCCCCTTGTCGGCAGGGCATTTGAAGACCCGCACCGATCCCGCGAAGGGGTTCAGGACGCGGTTCGACTCGGGGATGATGCGGCCGTTGAATCCCTCGTGGAGAAGGCTGGTGTTCTTCCCCGTGGTCCCGCCAAACCCGGCCCAGTCCTGATAGGCGGGATAGAGGTCCGAGAAGTCCTGCGAATACATCACCATCGCCAAGCCGATCTGGCGCTGGTTGCTGATGCACTGGGTCTTGGTGGCGTTCGATTTCGCCCGGGCCAACGCCGGGAGAATCATGCCGGCGAGGATCGCGATGATGGCGATGACGACGAGCAGCTCGATGAGCGTGAACGC
>CAIYXO010000748.1 GCA_903930165.1 uncultured Verrucomicrobiota bacterium
CATCGACCTGAGCGTCGGAGCCGCGGTGGCCTTCTCCTCCGTGGTCGGGGCCAAGATGCTGTCTTCCGGCTGGTCTTCATGGCCCGCGGCCGCGGCGGTGGTCGCCACCGGTGCGACGATCGGGGCCGCCAATGGCGCGCTCATCGCAGGACTCCGGCTCCCGCCCTTCATCATCACCCTCGGCATGATGGGCGTCGTCCGCGGGGCCGCGAAATGGATCAGCGGCAAGCAGGCGGTCTACAACCCGGAGAATTCCGGCCTGAACACCCTCATGGAACGCACCAATCCCCAGGGCTTCCTGCCGCTGCCCCCGGGAGTCTGGATCACCCTCGGCCTCGCCGTCGTCGCCAGCTTCGTCATGCGCCGCAGCATCTTCGGGCGCCACGTCTACGCCATCGGTTCCAACGAGGCCGCGGCCCGCCTTTGCGGAGTGCGGGTGCAGACCACCAAGCTCTGGCTCTACACCCTCGCCGGCGCCTTCTTCGGCCTCGCGGGCCTCATGCAGCAGTCGCGCCTCACCCAGGGGGATCCCACGGTCGCCGTCGGACTCGAACTCGACATCATCGCCGCCGTCGTCATCGGTGGCGCCAGCCTCAACGGCGGCATCGGCGGCATCGGCGGTTCCCTCATGGGGGCGCTGCTCATGGCCGTCCTCCGCAACGGAACCAACCAGCTCGGATGGGATTCCTACATCCAGGAGATCATCATCGGCATGGTGATCGTGATGGCCGTCGGCCTCGACAAATGGCGGCAAAACCGTGCGTCCTGAACCGCACGGCTCCGGCTTCCGAGTGAGATCCGAAAAAAGGACTCTTGCATTGGAGCCCGCCTTTCCACATTTTCTTTCCCGTCACAACGACACGCGAGTGTAGCTCAGTCTGGTAGAGCGTCACCTTGCCAAGGTGAATGTCGAGGGTTCGAATCCCTTCACTCGCTCCAGTTTTAAAGACCGCCGTCCCTCAGGATGGCGGTTTTTTGTTTTCAGCCCCTTCCCACCGCCGTTGGTCTTGTCCACCCCGGACGACACCGTAACTTCGATCGACGTGAGCAACACCGCAGCCAGCCCGGATGGCCCTTCGCCAAGCAACCGCCTCGCCGCGGAGAAGTCGCCCTACCTCCAGCAGCACGCCCACAATCCGGTCGACTGGTTCCCCTGGGGCGACGAGGCCTTCGCGGCCGCACGCGCTTCGGGCAAGCCGATCCTCCTCAGCATCGGATACTCCACCTGCCATTGGTGCCACGTCATGGAACGCGAGTCGTTCGCAAGCGCCTCGATCGGCGACTACCTCCGCGGACACTTCGTGTGCATCAAGGTGGACCGCGAGGAACGTCCGGACATCGACAAGATCTACATGTCGTTCGTCCAGATGACCTCCGGCACCGGCGGCTGGCCGCTGAACGTCTTCCTGACCCCGGACCTCAGGCCCTTCTACGGCGGCACCTACTTCCCGCCGGAGGCCCGGCACGGCCGACCCGGGTTCCGTGCGCTGTTGGAGCGGGTCGTCGAATTGTGGACCACCCGGCGCGATGACCTTCTCGCGTCCGCCGCGGAACTCGCCTCGAAGCTGGCAGAGCTCGCCCATCAGGATCCCGACAACGCCTTCCCTACCGGTCCACGCGAACTCCATGGCGGCGGACAGTCCCTCCTCTCGGAGTTCGACCCGGTCCACGGCGGGTTCGGCGGAGCCCCGAAGTTCCCGCGCCCGACCCAGCCCCTGTTCCTGCTACGCTACGCCCGCCGGTTCGGCGACGCCGACGCCGTCCAGGCCGTGCTGCACACCTGCGACCGGATGGCCGCCGGCGGCATCTACGACCATCTCGGCGGCGGCTTCGCCCGC
>CAIYXO010000749.1 GCA_903930165.1 uncultured Verrucomicrobiota bacterium
ACGTGGTCACCCTGGCGCTGCCCGAAGGCGACTACGTGCTTGAACCGGCGGTCAATTCCATCGCGCCCGACGGCTCCGACGCCTCCACCGAGCTGCTGCCGATCCCGGTCCGGGTCCGCGCCCGCGAACGGATCTGCGTGGAGGCCTGCCTGCGCATCGAGGCCACCCTGCCCGCCTGCTCCGCCGGAACCACCGCGCCCCTGCGCGTGACGCTTGGGACCTGCGGTCAACGGATCAGCCGGCTGAGCTATCGCATCGACGACGCCCCGCCCGTGGAGATCTGTGCCGACTGCGGCGCCGGCACGGAGAGGGCCGCCGAGGTACCGATCCCGGCCGGAGCGAGGAACCTCGTGGTCCTCGTGGAGGACGAACTCGGCGCCACGGCCTCGACCGTCCTGCAGCTGGGAACGGACGCGGAGCCGCCGGTGATCGCCCCGTTGTCCCACCTCTCGGTCGTCGCCGACCAACCGTGCGGTGCCTTTGTCACCTTTGTCGGCGCCGCCGAGGACCGCTGCAGCGGACCCGCCATCGTGCGCTTCGCCCCGCCGTCCGGAAGCCTCTTCCCCACCAGCACGACCCAGGTCACCGCCTCGGCCGAAGACGCCGCCGGAAACCGGAGCGTCTCCACGTTCCGGGTGACGGTGCGCGACCAGGCCCTCGACCCCGCGGACCTCCTGGCCGACGAGCCCTTCGTGGAACAGGACGGCGGCGGCATCGGTTTCAGCGGCCCATGGACCACCGGCGGCTTCAACGTCGGAGCCGAAGGTGGCGTCGACTTCAGCCACCAGACGAACTCCGTCGCGCCCGGGACGCTCGCGCGCTCCGGCGGAGCGTTGCGGGCTTCGGCGAGGCCGGAGTTGGGTGGACGTGTGCGGAACTTGGCCACACCGCTCGGTGCCGATGGCACCACGGCGTACGTCTCACTGGTCCTGAAGCCCGACGGCGTCCTCGGACAGGGTGTCTTCAACGGCTTCTTCGGCCTCACGCTGAACGGTTCCAACGGCGACGACCTGTTCGTGGGCAAACCCGGTGACGGCGCCCTCGGGCGCTGGGTGCTGGAGCGGCGTGGCGGAGCCGACCAGGTCGCCTCCGCGGCCGCAGGCCCGGAGTCCGGCATCCCGACGCTGCTGGTGCTGCGCTGCGAGTTCCGTGCCGGTGCCGACCGCTTCGTGCTTCACGTGAATCCCGCCCCGGGAGCCCCCGAGCCAGCGGATGGTATCGAGCTTTCCAGCTTCGACCTCGGATCGGTCCAACAGGTCGGCCTGTACGCCACCGGTGCCTTCATCGCCGATGGGCTCCGCGTCGGGCGCACCTTCGAACAGGTGGTCCCGATGCGCCTTCGCTTCCCGGCACCCGAGATCACCGCCGTGAATCCGTCCGCCATCGCGGTCGCCGGCGGAACACCGCTCACCGTCCTGGGCAGCGGCTTCACCGGCTCCGACGAGGTCTTCCTGGATGGCGTCGCGTTGGACGACCTCGTCCTGGTCGGTCCCGGCGAGCTCCGCGGGACGGCGCCGGCGCTTCCCGCCGGATCGCACACGCTCCAGGTCCGCCGATGCGGCGTGGTGGTCGCGGAGCGCGCCGCCGCCTGCAACGGAGGCGCCCTGCCCCGCCTCTATTTCGTCAGCCCGCGGGCCGTGTTCGCCGTCGGCGGCATCCGGGTTTCCGTGGTCGGAACCAACCTCACCGCCAACACCCGGATCCGGGTCGCCTTCCCCTCCGGCGACGCGGCGTCCTCCGAGCTCCTCAATCCCGTGGTCAACGACGCGGGAACCGAGATCGTCGGCGAGATCCCGGCGCTTCCGGCCGCGGACCCCCTCGGCCCCTATGACGTCGTCGCCGATTCGCCGAATGGCCGCGACGTGCTCCCGGCCGGGGTCTGCTACGTTCCCAACTCGCCCGACTCCGATCCCTTGATGACCGCGCTCGACGAGCTGAGGGGTTCCTCCTCCACGCCGCCCGAGCTGGTCCTGCGCAGCGGGCATCCCAACGTCCTGAGCGGACGCTTCCGCCTGCCCGGCGCCAATGCCGAGGAGAGGGCGGCCAACCTCGTCCGCCGCCACCGCGCCGCGTTCCGGATCCAGTCGCCCGAGACCGAACTGGTCGCGGAGGCCCCCGAGCCCGACGCCGATCCGACCCTCCGGGCCGTCCGCTTCGAGCACGTGTACCGCGGACTGCGCGTCCTCGACTCCTCCCTCTCGGTGCTCGTTTCCGGAGATGAAGTCGTCGACGCGGTCGGCGGGCTGCTCCCGACCGAGGATCTCGCCGCGGCCGGGTTCGACATCAACCCGGTGCTCACCTCGGACGCCGCCGTCGACCTGGCCCGCGCCGCCGTGACCAACGGCGCGGCGCTCGAGGACGGCGAGATCGAGCTGGCGATCTTCGACCGCAGCCTGCTGGTGGAAGCCGCCCCGGATCCCCGACTGGTCTGGCGGGTCCGACTCGACGGCGCCCGGGAGGAGCTGCTGCTCGACGCCCGCACCGGCGCGGTGGTGTTCCGCAACGCCTTGGAGCATTCGATCAACAACCCGCTCGACGGGATGAACATGAGGCTCCGCGACGCCCGGAACCTCTTCACCCCCAGCACGCCGACCAACCAGCCCGTGTGCTACGGCTCGACGAACGTGCTTCTCGCCGGCACCCAGGACGGCCTGATCCCGGCCTACCAGGGCGACGTCAACATGGTCGCGACCTGGAACGTGGCGCGGCAGGCGTACGCCTTCTTCAACCGTAACTTCGGCTGGCGCTCCTACGACAACGGGCCGTCCGAGATGAAGGTAGAT
>CAIYXO010000750.1 GCA_903930165.1 uncultured Verrucomicrobiota bacterium
CACCTGGCAGGCCGCCCAGGCCCTGATGCGCTACGTGCACACCGGTTTCACCTACACGCCCCAGCTCACGACCGTCCGCACCCGCGCCAGCGACGTTCTCGCCGACCGAAGGGGCGTCTGCCAGGACTTCGCGCACGTCCTCCTGGCGCTGTGCCGTTCCATCCAGATCCCGGCGCTGTATGTGAGCGGCTACCTGCACACTCCGGACGCCAACGCCAGCCACGCATGGATCGAGGTCTTCATCCCGGGCATCGGCTGGCGCGCGCTGGATCCCACCCACGGACGTCAGCCGGACGAGAACTACGTCAAGCTGGCCGTGGGCCGGGACTACTCGGACGCGGCGCCGACCCGTGGCCACTACAAGGGTGTCACGGAGCGCACGATGGAGGTCACGGTGCGGATCGATCGGATCTGACCCCTCGCGGCGGGCGCCTTCCCGGTTGCGGTCCGGGGACTCCCGCGGGAGGGTGTCTTGCATGAGCCCTCGGCCCGTCCTTCCGCTGCTTCCGCTGCTGCTGGCTTTCCTTGCCGTCGTCCTCCACGGCCAGGTCCCGGGCCGCACGACCAACGTCTTCGACGGCCTCCCGCCGGCGCCTCCGCAGACCTCCTACTCCTTCACCGACGCCTTTCCCGGAGTGACCTTCAACCAGCCGGTCGGAATGGCCGCGCCTCCGGGCGAGACGAACCGTCTCTTCGTGGTCGAGAAAACCGGCCGGATCGCCGTCATCACCAACCTGTCCCGCCCCAGCAGGACGGTCTTCCTGAACCTGACCACGAACCTCCTGTCCGACGGGGAACAGGGCCTTCTCGGCCTGGCCTTCCATCCGCGCTACGCCGAGAACGGCCGCTTCTTCGTGTTCCGCACGATGAGCACCGGGCCGGATGGCGCGCGCGCCCTACATGACGTCGTCAGCGAGTTCCGCGTCACCGCCACCAACGCGAACGCCGCCCTGCCTTCGTCCGAGATCCGGCTCTTCGCCCAGTTCGACGAGGCCTCGAACCACAACGGCGGCGACCTCCACTTCGGTCCGGACGGACTGCTCTACGTCTCGCTCGGCGACGAAGGGGGAGCCAACGACAACTTCGCGAACGGCCAGCGCATCGACAAGGAGCTGTTCGCCGGCCTCCTGCGCATCGACGTCGACCGACGCCCCGGCTCCCTGCCGCCGAACCGGGACACCAACAACCCGGCCAACGCCTGGATGATCACCACGAACTATTCGATCCCGTCCGACAATCCCTACGTCGGCGCCTCGCGGTTCAACGGCGCGGTGGTGACGCCTTCCCGGGTGCGCACCGAATTCTGGGCCGTCGGCCTGCGCAATCCGTGGCGGTTCTCGTTCGACACCGCCACCGGCGAGCTGTGGATCGGCGACGTCGGACAGGACCGCTGGGAAATGGTCTACGTCTCGCGGATCGGCGCGAACCACGGCTGGCCCTTCCGCGAGGGCAACGTCGCCGGCCCACGCGGCGGCATGCCCTCGGGCTTCCTCACCAACCCGTCCTTCAACCACGTCCCGCCGGTGTACGCCTACGCCCACGGCAGCGGCACGTTCCAGGGCAATTCCATCACCGGCGGCCGCGTCTACCGGGGTCACCGCATCTCCGCCCTCCACGGCGCCTACATCTTCGGAGACTACGCCTCCGGAAACATCTGGTCCCTGCGACGCAACGTCGGCGCGACCCCGACGGTGAACCGGATCGCCGGCCTCGCCAGCGTGGCCGCGTTCGGCGCGGATCCTTCCAACGGCGACCTGCTTGCGGCCCAGCTTCCGAACGGCCGCATTTCCCGTCTGGTCGCCGGCGGCGTGACCAGCGGACGCGCCTTCCCCTCCACCCTCGCCGCAACCGGCGCATTGCTCGACACGGCGTCCCTGCAGGTCTCCCCGGCGTTCACCGCCTACGACGTGAACCTGCCGTTCTGGTCGGACCACGCGGTCAAGTCCCGCTGGTTCCACCTCCCTCCCGGCACCCAGGCGGGCTTCGCCGCCAAGGGTGCGTGGACCACGCCGCCGGGCGCCGTGTGGATGAAGCATTTCGAACTGGAGGCGACCAACGGAGTCCCGGAGTCCCGAC
>CAIYXO010000751.1 GCA_903930165.1 uncultured Verrucomicrobiota bacterium
CGCCTGGGTCGACCAGGGAGCCCAGTGGCCGGGTTCCCCCAAGCGTGCCGAGGCCGCCGGCGCCGACCACTGGGCCTTCCGGCCGGTGGTCCGGCCGAAGCCGCCCCAGAACCGCCAGGTCGGCCTGAAGGACGGCAACACGCTCGACCGCTTCGTCGGCGCACGCCTGGCCGCGGAAGGGCTCAAGGCGTCGGCATCCGCCGACCGGGCCACCCTGATCCGGCGCGTCTCGCTCGACCTGACCGGATTGCCGCCGACGCCCGCCGAGGTGGACGCCTTCCTCGCGGACCGTTCCCCGGACGCCTACGCGAAGGTGGTCGAACGCCTGCTGGCCTCGCCCCACCACGGGGAGAAGTGGGCCCGCTGGTGGCTGGATGCCGCGCGTTACGCGGACTCGAACGGCTTCGAGAAGGACCGCACCCGCTCCATCTGGCCGTGGCGGGACTGGGTCATCCGCGCGTTCAACGAGGACAAGCCCTTCGATCGCTTCACCGTCGAGCAACTCGCGGGCGACCTGCTCCCCGGCGCCGGCCTCGACCAGCACATCGCCACCGGGTTCCTTCGGAATTCCATGATCAACATGGAAGGCGGCATCGAACCGGAGAAGTTCCGCACCGAGTCCATGATCGACCGCGTGGACGCCGTCGGCCGCACCTGGCTCGGGCTCACGATCGCCTGCGCCCAGTGCCATTCGCACAAGTACGACCCGATCTCGCAGTCCGAGTACTACGGCTTCTACTCCTTCCTGAATCAGGACGACGAGCCGCGCATCGACGTCCCGAACGCCGAGCAGCAGTCCCGCCGTGCGGACATCCTCGCGAAGTCCCGGGCCGTCGAGGACCGGCTCCTGGCCGACCCGGCGGTGAAGGCCCGGTTCGAGTCCTGGCTCTCCGGCCTGCGCGCGCCGGAGGTCGGCGCCGACGGCGAACGGGACGTGCTCGGGCGCGCCTGGAAGCCCATCGACGCCAAGGAATGGCATTCCACGCCGATGAAGTTCGAGAAGCAGGAGGACCTTTCCCTGCTCGGCAACGGCGACGTGTACAACGCCGGGATCCTGAGGGTCTGGGCGGACATCACGACCACGAACATCACCGGCCTGCGTCTCGAGGCGTTGAACGACGGGAACCTTCCCTTCCGCGGCCCGGGCATCGACCAGAACGGGGACTTCATGGTGACCGAGTTCACCGCCGAGATCACCCCGCTCTCCGAGTTGGCCTCGCCCGACGCGGGTTCCGCCAAGTTCGTGGCCACCACCAACACGGTCGTCTTCCGCCGTGCGCAGGCGGACCAGCAGGTCGCGGGCTTCGAAGCCGCCCGGATGATCGATGGGAACACCACCAACGCCGTCGGCTGGTCCTCGGCCCAGGGCGCCGGGCGTCGCAACGAGGAGCGCCGCGCGGTCTTCCAGGCGGCCGAGCCCTTCGGCTTCCCCGGCGGTTCCCGGATCCTGATCTCGGTGAACTGCAAGCCGCCCGGCGGGCTGTCGATTCCCGGAGGCAAGGTTTCCAACCACCTCATCGGCCGGGCGCGCCTGAGCCTCACCACCGAGCCCGGCGAGATCGCCGCCGCACCGCTTTCCTCCCGGCAGGCCGCGCTGCTGTCCATCCCGGCCGCCCAGCGCACCCAGGAACAGGTCCGCGAGCTGTTCCACGTCTTCCTGTTCCAGGACCCGGGACTGGAGGCCGCAGCCAAGGAATGGGACGCCATCCGCGACGCCTGGCCGAAGGCCGAGAACACGACCCTCGCCCTCGCCCGGCGACCGGTCCCGCGGAAGACGCGCCTCTTCAAGCGGGGCGACTGGACGCGCCCCACCACCGAGGTCGCCGCCAAGGTCCCCGCCGTGCTGAACCCGCTTCCGGCCGACGCCACCCCGGACCGCCTCGGGCTCGCCCGCTGGATCGTGGACACCCGCAACCCGCTCACCGCCCGCGTGATCGTGAACCGCGTCTGGCAGCAGTACTTCGGTCAGGGGATCGTCACCACGCCCGAGGACTTCGGCACCCGCGCCGACGTGCCGTCGCATCCGGAACTGCTCGACTGGCTGGCCGCCGAGTTCATGGCGCCTTCCTCCAAGGGCGTCGCGCCGTGGTCCCTCAAGCACCTCCACCGCCTCATCGTCGGCTCCGCCACCTACCGCCAGTCCAGCCGCGTCACCCCGGCGCTCCTGGAGAAGGATCCCTACAACCGCCTTCTCGCCCGGGGCCCCCGCTTCCGCGTGGACGCCGAGGTGGTGCAGGACTCGGCCCTCAAGGCCGCCGGCCTGCTTTCGCCGAAGGTCGGCGGACCCAGCGTCTTCCCCGTGCTTCCCGAGGGCGTGATGCAGCTCTCCTACGGTCCCATCGCGTGGAACGTCAGCGAGGGCGAGGACCGCTACCGGCGGTCCCTCTACACCTTCTGGAAGCGCAGCGTGCCCTTCCCCGCGATGCTCACCTTCGACGCGCCGGCCTCGGAACAGAGCTGCGTGCGCCGACTGCGCTCGAACACCCCGCTCCAGGCCCTGGTGACGCTCAACGAGCCGACCCTCAACAACGCCGCCCGATGGCTCGGTTGGAACGCCCTGTGGAAGGGCGGCTCCACCGACCCCGACCGCGCCGCGTTCGTCTTCCGCCAGGTGCTCGCACGCAGGCCCGAACCCGCCGAGGTCGAGGCCTTGACCGCCCTCCTCGTCGACGCCCGCCGGGACTTCGCCTCCAAGCCCAAGGACGCCGCCGCCTTCGGCCTGGTGGACGCCAAGAACCCTCCGCC
>CAIYXO010000752.1 GCA_903930165.1 uncultured Verrucomicrobiota bacterium
AACCTGAAGCACAACAAGGTCCTCCATCGCAGGATCGTTTTCCTGACCGTGGTGATCGAGGAAGACTCCCATGTCAGCCCCGCGGAACGTCTCGAAGTCGAGGAGCTTGACGCCGGCTTCTGGAGGGTGCGCGCCTGCTACGGCTTCATGGAGGAACCGGACGTGATGGCGGTCCTGGATCTCTGCGCGGACAAGGGCCTCGAGTTCAAGCCCATGGAGACGACCTTCTTCCTGAGCCGCGAAACGGTGATCCCCGGCAACAACCGGAAGGGCATGGCCACCTGGCGGGATCGCGTCTTCGCGGTGATGGCCCGGAACGCGACCAGCGCAACAGCCTTCTTCCGGCTTCCCGCCAACCGCGTCGTGGAGCTCGGTATGCAGGTCGAAATCTGAGGCCGGCTCCACCTGCGCCGCAGGATTCGTTGTTCCAAAGCGATCGCGCCCGGGGCTAACGTCCCCGAGGCGCGTTTCGTCTTTTCATCCCTATGTCCGACACCTCCGTCCAGCAATGGCTCGTGGTCGCAGCCGCCTTCCTGACGGGCCTGCTCACGAAGTGGCTGCTCGACCTCTTCTTCCTCCGAAGCGGGATCTTCGAGACCCGGGCGCAGCTGGCGGCCCGTGAACAGCAGCTCACCGAGGCGCGCCATGAACAGGCCCGCACGTCGGAAGCCCTGAAGAACCGCCTGATCGAACTCGACGCCACCACCAGGGCAAAACTGGCATCCGAGGGTCTCGCGGCCCGGAGGGCCAAGGAGATCGAAGTCCTCGGTTCCACCGGCGGCGAACTCCGCCGGAATCTGGAATCCGCGACGGAAACCGTCGCCCGGCTGGAGTCCGAACTGGACCGGACCGCTCGGCAATTGGACGAGTCCCGTTCCGCGGAGACGGCGCTCCGCTCAGAAGCGCTGGGCCTGCGGCTCGACCAGTCGATCGCCGCCGCGACCCTTGCCGGCCAGGACGATTCCCTTCAGGAACTCCGGGGAATCCGCCTTTCCCTCATCGAGGAACGCGACGCGGTGGTTGCTCGTTGCCTCGTGGCCGAGCTTTCCCTCGAGGCTCAGAAGAGCGTCAACGCAGGACTCACCAGCGCGCTTCAGGCCCGCGACACCATGCTGGCGGGCCTCCGCTCCCAGCTCGAGAGCCTGGAATCCGAACGGCAATCGGTGGCCAGCCTCCTCGCCTCGAGGGACAGCGAGGTGGACCGATTGTCGCAGACCGCCATCCGGCTCGAGGCCCTGAGCCTCCAGCACGCCGCCACGGAGATGGATCTCGCGCGCGCCCGCACCGACCTCGAGTCGGCCACACGGGTCCGCAACGAAGCCCAGGCGACGCTCCGTCGCCGCGAGCTGGATCTCGCCGAGTGGGAGCGCCGGGCTGCGGAATACCAGGCCGCCTTCGACGACGCGGCACGGGAGAACGCCCGTCTGGGGCAGGAAACCGGGAAGTCGGAAGCCCTCGCTGCGGCCGCAGGCGGCGCGCTGAAGTCGGCCGAGGCGGCGCGGAAGGACCTGGAACAGCGCCTTGCGGCGACGTCACTTGAACTCGAGTCCCTGAAGGTTCGGATCGGGGACGCCGAAGCCGGAGACAGCGAAAGACTGGAGCGGCTTTCGAGAGCCGAGCAGGCCTTGGCGGAGGCCAAGGTCGCGAGGACGGCCTTGGAGGGGGAATTGGAGGCGGTATCCCAATCCCACTCCCGGTTGGAATCGCAATTGGCGGAACTCCGCCCCAACGCCTCCCGGGCCGACGACCTCGCGGAAAGGCTCGGTCAACTCGAGACGGAACTGGCCACGCTCCGGGGAACGCCGGCCGGATCGGAGAGGTCCGACATCGACACGCTGCTCAACGACCTCGACCAGGTCACCCGGGAGCGCAACGAACTCGCGGCCGAGTTGGCCCTGCACCGCACCCGCGGCAACCCCGAGTCCTGAGGCTCCATCGATGTTCACCGCCGAAGGCAAACCCCGCTACTGGCTCGCCGGCTACGACTCCTGGCATCTTTTGGTCCCCGTGGCCCTGGCCGGAGTGCTGACCGCCTTGGCAATGCTTCCCGAGCAGAAGAAGCCCCAGCCCGCGCCGCCGCCTCCCGCGATGGTCCAGACCACTTGGATCTCGCCAGCCCCCGGCTCTTCCATCCCGGTGCGCCAGTTCGGTGTGCTGGAAGGGCGCGGCCAACCGGGAGGCCGGGTGACCATCTGGTTCCGGCAGATCCCCAATCCAGAGAGGTGGCTCACGGAAAGTCCCGTGCTTCCCGATGGCCGATTCGTCGTCGCCCTGACGAACTTCCCGGCCGGCACCTTCGGTTTCCGGGCCGAGGTCCGCATGCCGTCCGGTGCGGTATCCTCCACCTTCGAGATCCCGATCCATCTCCAACCGCCTCCACCTGCGCCGAAGCCTCTGCAGAAGACGACGAGCCGTAGGCGCCCGAGCCGGGGCTGACACGGCAATCAGGCTTCGTCGACGAGTCCGGCGCGCTGGAGTTCCTCGTCGATGGACTTCACCCCTTCCGGTCCAACCCAGCGGAGGGTCGCCGTACGGCCGGCGCCCGGGTCCACGCCTCCCGTGGCGGAGTCCATGCCGGCGGCCGTGACCAGCATCCGGAGCGCGAACCGCACCGCCTCGGTCAACGACATCTCGGAGGGCTTGGGCGATCCGAACCGCGACTGGAAAGCCATGAGACTCCGGACGACCCCGGCCCCGCTCCCACTGGCCGCGAATTCCGCAGCCTGGAACTGCGCGCCCAAGGGGTCGTAGAAGAAGATCCTGGGCGCGGGCGGCGTCGTCGCCGGGTCCAACGCCACGAAAAGAGGGACCACCACACCGACTCCCTGCAGGGTCATCGGCAGGTTCTCCTTCAACAACCGGCCGACCGACCGGACCTTTGCCGGAAGGCTGAGCGGTTGGAGTTGGCTCCTCCGGTAGTACTCGAAGGAATTCTGCAGCACCCGCGCCATCTCGAAGGCCGTCGCCGGAACTCCCGCCACCGCCAACACCGAGGTCGCGTCCAGATCGACCACCTTGTCCACCGAGTCGGCCACGATGACGTTCCCTGCGGTGGCCCGGCGATCGCCCGCCACCAGCACTCCGTCCCGGAAGTGGAAGGCAAGCACGGTGGTCGCCTGCGTCTCGATGGGTGCGGAACCGGCGACCTCTCCCCGGAAAGGCCGCAACTCGTGGCTGGCCAACAGGGAGAGGAAGTCCCCGGCGATCGGTCGTCGCGGATCCATGGGACTGACGGCGGAACTCATTCCCCGGTCCGCTGGCGATAGCGTTTCGCCTGGTCCGGATCGACCCGCTTCATCCGCTTGAGCAGGTCGCCGACATCGGGCTTCGTCACACGGGGTGAAGCCGGACCGATCCCGCCGACGCGCGGAACCGACGGTGAGACTGGGGTTGTCTGCTGCTGGTTTTCGGTCATGTTTGGACGGGGATTCTTGCTTCCCGACACCTACGCCGGCCTGGGGAAAAACGCGAACGAAACCTCTTCGTCGTCCTCCAAGCCCGACAAAAGGCCCCAAACTCGTCTCTCGACAGCCCCCGACACCTGCCCAATATCCGCGCCCCTTCCTATGAACAGGAACAGTCCCCATGTGGCCGTCGTGGGCGCAACCGGCGCCGTCGGCATCGAAATGATCCGTACGTTGGAACGTCGCAACTTCCCCGTCGGCAAACTCACCCTCCTCGCCTCCGCCCGCTCGGTCGGCAAGAAACTGACTTTCCGCGGGACCGAGGTCATCGTCACCGAACTGACCCACGACTCCTTCCAGGGCGTCGACATCGCCCTGTTTTCGGCCGGCGGTTCGATCTCGCGCGAATTCGCGCCGTCCGCGGTCAAGGCCGGTGCCGTGGTCGTCGACAACTCCAGCCACTACCGCATGGATCCGTCCGTGCCGCTGGTCATCCCCGAGATCAACCCCGAGGACGTCCGCACCCACAAGGGCATCATCGCCAACCCGAACTGCACCACCGCCATCACCCTGATGGCCCTCCACCCGCTCCACGTGGCCTTCGGGGTGAAGCGCCTCTTCGCCTCCAGCTACCAGGCGGTTTCCGGCACCGGCGCCAAGGCTCTCGAGGAACTGGAGAAGCAGGTCGGCCAGATCGTCCGCGGCGAACCCGTGACCCGCGAGGTGTATCCCCACCAGATCGCGTTCAACGTCCTTCCCCACGTCGATTCGTTCCTGCCGTCGGGCTACACGAAGGAGGAGATGAAGATGGAGAACGAAGGCCGCAAGATCCTGCACCATCCGGGGCTCCGTGCGTCGGTGACCTGCGTCCGCGTACCCGTATACCGCAGCCATTCCGTGTCGGTCAGCGCCGAGTTCGAACGTCCCGTCTCCGTCGAGGCGGCCCGGGCGGTGCTTTCCAAGGCGCCTGGCCTCGAGGTCGTCGACGACCCCGCCAACAAGCGTTATCCGATGCCGTTGGACACCTCCGGCCAGGACAACTGCACCGTCGGCCGGCTCCGGATCGACTGCGCCCTCGACAACGGGCTCGCGTTCTGGGTTTCCGGCGACCAACTGCTCAAGGGAGCAGCCCTGAACGCGGTGCAGATCGCCGAGGAACTGCTGAAGTAGCCTCCTGAACCCGACGTGGCCGTGACAACGTCCCCGGCCACGTCATTGCCGTTGAAGTTCCGAAGGGACCGGGGAGTCTGCACGCCCGTGCGGCTCCCCTGGTTTCCGATCCTGATCGCCATCGGCCTTCTGGCGTTTCGACTTTCCGGCGAAACGCCCAAGGCCTCTTCGAAGCATGCCGAAGACGATCGGCAGGCGGCCGCGCTGTTCACCGGCCCGATCCTTCTTTTCCACGTCCAACTCCCGCCCCCCAGCCTCGATTCGCTGCGGAACGAACCCCGGAAGGCCGTCCCGGCCTCGGTGACCATCGGGACCCAGCGGTTCGACAACATCACCGTCCATGTGAAGGGGGCCGCCGGAAGCACGCGGAGCATCGACGACAACCCGGCGCTGACGCTGAACTTCGACAAGCTGGTTCCCGGCAGGAAGTTCAGCGGACTCGACAAGCTCCACCTCAACAATTCCGTCCAGGACCCGTCACTGCTCAGCGAGCAGCTGGCTTCCCATCTCTACGCGGAGCTGGGCGTACCGACCGCCCGCGCCACCCAGGTGCTGGTGAAGTTGGACGACCGCGATCTCGGCCTCTACGTGCTCAAGGAAGGCTACAACCGGACCTTCCTTCGCCGGAACTTCACGGACCCTTCCGGGAACCTCTATGACGGCGGATTCATCCGGGACATCGATCAGGATCTCGAGCGGGACTCGGGCGACGGCCCGGAGGACCGGAAGGACCTCCAGAAGCTCCGGGACGCCTCGTTCACCGACAAGGTAGAGCTCCGTGAGAAGCTCCTCGACTCCGTCTTGGACACCGACCGGTTCATCCGGGTCACGGCGATGCAGGCGATCCTGATCGATTGGGACGGCTACGGATACAACCGGAACAACTACCGCCTCTACCACGAGCCGCGGACCGGCCGCTTCACCTTCATCCCGCACGGCATGGATCAGCTGCTCGGCGGACGCCGGGGCGGAGGGATGGAAATCCCCATGAACGGCATCGTTGCCGGAAGGTTCTACGAAAGCTCGATGCGCCGGGACCAGTTTTACGCCGAGGCCGAACGGCAGCTCGCCGAGGTCTTCACCCGCCCCTGGCTGTCCAACCACTTCCGCATTGTACGGGAGCGGCTCGTTCCCGTGGTGCAGCGACGTCCCGGCGATGAGCGGCAATGGCGTCTGGACACGATGGCCGATTTCGAGGAACGGGCCTACGACCGGCTCCGGACCGCCCAGTCCCAGATGGCTTCGCGTCCGAAGCCGGTCCGCTTCAACGCGGACGGAGCCACCCATGTCGCGCATTGGCAGCCCCGGTACCAGCGGGGACAGGCCCGCATCGAGTCCGTCCGGTTCGACGGCTTGGAGACGTTGCACATCGTCGCGATCGCCCGGGATACGGTGAGCTCGTTCCGGGCGACTGTGCGTCTGCCCATCGGCAAGTACGCCCTGACCGGCCGCCTGAAGACGCGGAAGCTCGAGGCCGCGAAGGACGACCGATACCAGGGCGGCGCCGCGATCCGGATCAGCGGCGGAGACCACCAGACCCGCTTCTCGGGCGACCACGACTGGACCCCGTTCACCTACGAATTCCAGGTGCACGACCCCCGCGACGTGGAGTTGGTCGCGGAGCTCAGGGCCCATTCCGGCGAGGTCTGGATCGACACCGGATCGATCC
>CAIYXO010000753.1 GCA_903930165.1 uncultured Verrucomicrobiota bacterium
GGCCCTGTGAGGCCGAAGACGACGAAGGCGCGGCGGGAGTCCCGTCCCTCCGGGTTCCTTCGTCCACGAAGCGGGCGGAGGAGATGGCGACCTCGATCGGGATCCGGAGCAGGTGGCGGCCGAGGCAGGCGCAGACGGAGTCGAAGGTCGCTCCTCGGGCGGTTGGTCCGAGCAGTTGATGGCGTCCAAGGACGCAACCTGCCGCCTGTGCGGAAAAGGCGGGAAGGATGAGGTGTCTTTCGCCCACGAGGAAACAGGGCACACGGACCGAGGTGGCCACGCCGTCGTCGAGGACGACGGCGGGATGTTCATGTCCCTGGATCCAGCGCTTGGGTTCGGGGCTCGGCGCGGCCGGCATCTGGTCGCCGTGGAAGAGGAGCATCTCCGAAAGTTCCAGCTGCGGTGCGGTGGTGATGGGCAGGTTCCATTCCCGGATCCGTTCCTGGAGCTGGCGGTCGTGGTTGCCGAGGGCGAACTCCAGCCGGGTAAGCGGCCCGGCCGCCGCGACCAGCTCGTCGAGGGCTTCCCGGATGCCGTCAAGCCGCAAGGCCTGGTGGACCACGTCGCCGAGCACGACGAGGCGTTCGGGCTGGTAGTCGGCGACCAGTGCCGCGAGGCGGGTCGTGGCGTCGTCGGGCAGGCCCACCGGGACCAGCTGCCCCCGGGAACGCTGGGTCCAGAGCCGCCCGAGATGGAGGTCGGCGACGACCAGGGCGCGGACCTTGGGCAGCCATGCGGCGCGGCGGGCGTCGAGCTGGATCAGGTCGTCGATCTGGAGGGTTCCGGGCATGGGGGCGATGCGGCGTCGGGCGGACACTGGCCCGGTTGCCGCCCCGGTTCAATGGGGTCCGTGGCGCGGATTCCGCCGCCGGTTGTCGGGGCCGCAGGGTCATCCGCCCATTTCCTTACCATCGCGGGGAAACGACAGGAGCGGCAAAGCGCGTCGCTGTGTCCGCAGAAGTCGCGGGCGATCTGGAGCAGCGCCTGCTGGGTCGCGGCGGTCCCGGGACCGATGGGAGGACCATTGCCGGCAAGACGTTGCCGCGCGAGACGGAGGACGGCGTTGTCCTCGCCCCGGGGCCAGCGGTGGTAGCGTTCGCGGACGACCTCACACACCGACTTCCGGCCCGAAGAGGCCGCGTGGGCGTGGAGCCAGGGCAGGAAGATGTTCATGGCGAGGTCGGTGAATCGCGGGCGCCCGAGAAGCGGGCCAACCCTTTCGTGACGGGCCGACCGGAGAGTCCAGTGGTGGTCCCAGAAGGCGTCCGGGAGCGGCTTCAGCGACTCCCAGAGCCGTGCGTCGCAGGAACGGGCGGGTTGGCCGTCGGCGATCCAGGATCCGAGCGTTTCGGCCAAGGGACGTGCGGCCAGCCATTGGGCGGCGACGATGAGCCTCCGTTCGGGTTGGTTGAGGGGACGTGAACGGCCGCCGTGCCATGCGAAGAAGGGGAGGATCTCCTCGTGGAAGGAGTCGCGGATGCGCCACCACAGGTGCCAGAGTTCCCGGACGCGTTCCGAATCGCGTCGCCGTCCGCCGGCCTCGAGGAATCCGCCGACGCCGAGCAGGCGGACCTCCCATTCGAGCGGGGACCA
>CAIYXO010000754.1 GCA_903930165.1 uncultured Verrucomicrobiota bacterium
AACAGGGAGGCCACGATCGTGGCCACGGTCATGACCTTTGGACGCAGGCGCAGACGGGCGCCGTCCTTGACCGCCTGCAGCAGGTCCTCGCGGGTGAATGACGCGCCGAGGCGGGTGCGGGCGGCTTCAACCTGCTCGTCGAGGTAGACCACCATCACGACGCCGGTCTGGATGGCGGTGCCGAAGAGGGCGATGTAGCCGACCCAGACCGCGACGCTGAAGTTCCAGCCGAGCCACCATTGGAGGAAGACCCCGCCGGAAAGGGCGAAGGGCACGGCGAGCAGCACGTGGGCGGCCTCGCGGGTGGAACGGTACACCATCCGGAGCAGGACGAAGATCACCCCGACAACCGCCGGCACCATCCAGCGCAGCGTCCTTGCGGCCCGGATCTGGTTCTCGTGCTCACCGGAGCACTCGAGCGTCATCCCCTTCCCCAGCCGCGGAACGATCTCCCTTTCGAGCCGTTCCTGGACCTCCTCGACGAAACCGGCGAGGTCGCGGTCCTGGACGTTGGCCTGCACGAAGACCCGCAGCCGGCCGTTCTCGCTGGCGATCTCCCCGGGACCCGGCACCCGACGGATGTCGGCCACCAGGGCCAGCGGAACCGTGCCGCCCTGTCGGGTCGGAATGAGCAGTTCTCCGAGACGGTCGATGTCGCCGCGCTCGGACTGCTCGAGCCGGACCTGGATGGGAAACCGCTCCCGGCCCTCGATGGTGTTGCCAACGGTGGTTCCGCCGATCCCGGTCTCCACCACTTCCAAGACGTCCTGGACGTCGAGGCCGAAACGGCCGGCCCGGACCCGGTCGACCACGATCTCGAGGTACGGTTTGCCCTGCACCCGGCTGGGTGCGACGCCGACCGCTCCGGGTACCGTCCGCACCACGCGCTCGACCTCGAAGGCCATCCGCTGAAGGGCGTCGAGATCGTCTCCGAGCACCTTGACCCCGAGCTGTGCGCGGATGCCGGTGCTGAGCATGAGGAGTCGGTTCTCGATCGGCTGGAGGAATCCCGGGACGTATCCCGGCACCACCGAAAGGCGGCGGCTCAGTTCGTCGACGATGTCCCTGCGTGTGGTCCCGGGACGCCATTCCGGATTGCGGACCGTCGTCGAGACCGGGATGAACCCCAGCCAGAGACGGTTCGTGGTGATCCATTCGGGCTTCAGCAGGATGGTCGTCTCGATCATCTCCACCGGCGCCGGATCGGTCGCGGTCTCGAACCGCCCCAGTTTGCCTCCGACCTTCTCCACCTCCGGCAGCTGGCGGATCTCGCGGTCCTGCCAGGCGAGGATCTCCTTCACCTGGGTGAGCGAAGTGCCCGGCGCCAGCACCGGCATGAAAAGGAGCGAACCCTCGTCCAGCGGAGGCATGAACTCGCTTCCCATGCCGCGGGTCAACGAGGCCAGACCCCGTGGCAGGCTGGATTCCACCCGTTGCTGCAGCGACCTCGGCAAGCCGAAGGCCACGACCAACGCCGCCGCGAGCATCAGGCCGGCAAGGCCCAGGACGGTCTTGCGCCAGCGGAGTGCCGCATCCAGGACCGGGTCATAGAGCCGCAGCAGGAACCGCATCACGAGGTTGTCCTCCTCGCGGTGGAACGGCCCCCGGACCAGGAACGAGCACAGCACCGGGACCAACGTCACGGCGAACACCGTCGAACCCAGCATCGCGAAGGTCTTGGTGAAGGCGAGCGGGTGGAAGAGCTGGCCCTCCCTCCCCGAGAGCGAGAACACGGGGACGAAGGCGAGGAGGATGATCGCCATCGCGAAGAACACCGGCCGTCCCACCTGGACCGAAGCCTCCAGGGTGAGCCGCAGGCGCGTCGCCGCGTCCAAGGGCCCACCGCCCCGGGCGAGGGATTCCGCCTCCGCGCGTTCGCAGTGCCGGAGCACGTTCTCGGTCATCACGATCGCCGCGTCCACCAGCACGCCGATCGCGATGGCGATGCCGGTCAACGACATGATGTTCGAGGAGATGCCGAAGACGTTCATCATCACGAACGCCACGAGGATGGAAAGCGGCAGCGGCAGGGTGACGATCAGGATGCTGCGGAAATGCCAGAGGAAGAGTATGTGGGCCAGGGTGACGAGCAGCACCTCCTCCCATAGCGCGTGCCTGAGGGTGTCGAGAGTCCGGTCGATGAGGTCCGACCGGTCGTAGAACGCCTCGATTCCGACGCCGTCCGGCAGGCTGGGCCGGATCTTCTCGATCCGCTCCCTCACCTTTCGGATCACCTCTCGGGCGTTCTCGCCGTTGCGCATCACGACGACGCCACCCACGGCCTCCTGGCCGTCCACGTCCAGCGTGCCCCGACGGAACTCCCCTCCGATCCGGACCGTGGCCACGTCGCGGAGGTGGACCGGCACGGACGTCCCGGAACCGACCACGATCCGCTCCAGGTCGTCGACCGAACGCACCAGTCCCACGCCGCGGACGACCAGCTCGAGGCCGTTCTCCTCGATCACCTTTCCGCCCACGTTCAGGTTCGCCCGACCGACCGCGGTGAGGACGTCGCCAAGCGCGAGTCCCCGCTCCCGGAGCCGGGTGGAAGAGACCTCCACCTGATACTGGCGGACAAAGCCGCCGATGGAGCCCACCTCCGCCACGCCCGGCACGGACCCGAGCTCGAAGCGGACGAACCAATCCTGGATAGCCCGCAGCCGACCGAGGTCGTATCCGCCGGCAGGAGCCCGCGTCGGATCCACGGTGAGATGGTACTGGAACACCCAGCCCAGGCCCGTCGCATCCGGCCCCATCTGCGGCACCACGCCCGTCGGCAACTGGCCCGTCAACTGGCTGAGTCGCTCGAGAACCCGGGTCCGGGCGAAGTAGTTGTCGACGGAGTCCTCGAAGATCGCCGTGATCACCGAGAAGCCGAACATGCTGGTGGCGCGGACGCCGCGGACGCCCGCGAGGCCGCGAAGTCCTGAGGAGAGCGGAAACGTGACCTGGTCTTCCACCTCCCGCGGGCTGCGCCCGGCCCAGTCGGCATAGACGATCACCTGGTTCTCGCTCAGGTCGGGGATCGCGTCGACGGGCGTGTCCCGGACCGAACGGACGCCCCAGCCCGCGACGGCGAGCGCCGCGCAGAACACCAGGAAGCGGTTCGCCAGCGACCAGCGGATGAGCGCGGCGATCATCGGACCTCCCGGAGTTCGGTGCCGCAGTCGGGCATCGCCGAGCCGAAGTACGGATTGCGGACCTCGGCGCCGGCCTGGATCCACACGGCCCTCTTGGGAGCCCCCGGGAATGCCGTCGAGACCATAGGGCACTGGTAGATGCGGAAAGGCACCGTGAAGCCCAGCGATCGGGCCTCCCCCACCAGCACCGCGGACGCGCGGCCGAACCCGACGAACCAACGCCGCGCCTCCTCGGTCCGCGAAAGCGCCTCGCCGTCGGGCAACTTGGGGACGGCCTCGATGGCCCTTCTGAGGACTTCAGAATCCCCGCCCAGGGAGGCCAAGGCGTCGGATCGGAGATGCTCAAGGTGGGCCGTCTCCTTGCGGAACGCGGACAGGTCGGAGTCCGCGAGCGCGGCCGCGATCCGGTCGGAAAGACGAAACCACTCCATCAGGCCGGCCGGTGGGGCGGCGCCCTGCCCTGCGGCGGCTCCGGAGACCGGCTCCGGCTCCTTCCCGGATTCCGCCGGCCGGTTCAACTGGGCCTGGGCGTCGATCATCAGCGCACCCTCGACAACCACACGCTCCCCTTCGTCGAGTCCGCCCAGGACTTCCAGACGTTGGTCGCCGACCCGTCCGACCCGGATCTCGCGACGCTCGAAGGAGCCCGCCCCATGGTCGACGTAGACCACCGCGGGTCCACCGCCACGAAGCACCGCTGAACGGGGCACGGACAACGCCTCGAACCCGACCTCGACGTCCGCGCGTGCGGTGACCCGGTGACGAAGAAGCCGGCGTGGCCCGTCCTCGGATGGAACCGGTGGATTGGCCACCACGACCCGGATCCGCGTGCTTCGGGTGGCTGGGTCCAGATTGGGATCGATGAAATCGACGCGCCCGCTGAAGGCCACGTCCGGAACCGAGTCCACGCGAAGGGAGACGGGGCGTCCCGGCCTGAGCCAAGGAAGGTCGGATTCATAGGCCACGAGCTGGACCCACATCGTGGTGAGGTCCGCGGTTTCGAGGAGTCGATCCCCCTCCTTCACGTACTGCCCCGGGAAGGCCGACTTCATCACCACCGTCCCGCCCGCGACGGCCAGCAGCTCGGAGGTGTCCAGGCCGGGATCCTTGGCGGGCAAGGCGTCGATCTGGACCGGAAGCTGGCCCATCTGGAGAAGCCTCTGCCGCGCCGCGAGGAGCAGCCGGTCCGTTCCAGAAGCCTGGGATGGGGACTCCCCTGCGGCCCTGGCACGGTGCAACGTGGAGAACTCGCGTTCCGCGGCCAGAAGCGATGGGGAGTAGACCACGGCGATACGCGCGCCCGCCGCCAACTCCACCCCGACCGATGCGACGTCGAGCTTCTCGATCCGCGCGTCGAACGGCGCGGAGATGACACGGTGGTTCGACTCGTCGTCGTCGACCGTGCCGGAGAGCGTGAGACGCCGGGCAACCATGTTGGTGGCGACCGGGGCCGAGGCGACATGCAGTACCTGGATCGCGTTGGTGCCGAGATTCACCCGCCCGGGCACGTCCGCGATCCCCGCATCGCCCTCGTACACCGGAGCCAGGTCCATGCCGCAGATCGTGCATCGTCCCGGCTTGTCCGACTTGATCCACGGGTGCATCGGGGACTGGTAGAAACGGATCCGGCGGCCGACCGCCGCGGCGTCCCCGGATTCGGCGGCCCCCCCCGGGGACCGATGGAGGCGGTGGTGGAGGAACGCGCCGGCGCCGGCGCCGAGGAGAAGGCAGAGGACGGAGAGGAAAAGGGGCTTCATGGCTGGACGGAGGGGTTCTTGGAAACCGGCACGAGGAAGGCCTCGAGATCGTCGAGACCG
>CAIYXO010000755.1 GCA_903930165.1 uncultured Verrucomicrobiota bacterium
GTGGGTGTCGCCGGGGACCTCCCGGGCACACATCCCATGCAGCTGTTCGTCCATCCGCTCCCGGGCCGCGCCTGCCGCGGTGACGAGGTCGATCTGGTACCGCTCGACCACCCAGCCGGCGAGGAATCCGGAGTTGTAGGGCACCAGCTCCTTCGTGGGAAAAGGCTCCACCTTCCGCAGCAGCTTCGGCTTCACGCCTTTCGAGGCGGGTACCAGCTCGTCGTCGAAGAAGTGGGAGAGGCTTCCGGAACTCCACTCCCACCGGGTGTGCTGCACCTGGCGGGTCCGCTGCTGGCCGTTGGAGTCGGTGTAGCTCTCCGTGGTGTAGTAGTGGTAGCCGCTCTCGGCCGTCCAGTGGGCGTCGGCCTGCGCGTCGAAGGTCCAGTAGGGCAGGTACACGCCGTGGACGGTGTCGGTCAGCGCCTTCGTTCCCAGGGCCGACGGGGCGAACCACCGGCTCGCGTACCATTTGCGGATGCGGTCGCGGACGTCCGTCTCGCTGATCCGGATCGCCAACAGGCTCTCGGGTCGGAAGGCGGCCTTGATCTCCTCGTAGGGGACCAGGGCGGCGGAGCCGCAGAAGTCGCAGCGGCGTCCGGCGTGCGAGGCATCGAAGACGGAGACGGCGTCGCAGCTCTGGCAACGCACCGAGGTGGTGGTCGTGTCCCAGCCACGGGCGGAATCCGGGACGGAACGCAGGGCGGTGACGAGGTCGTGTTCGCGGATGACGGTGCCGCCGTCGGGAGCGGCCTCCATCTTCGCCGGGGATGTGGTTCCGCAGTAGGAGCAGACGAGCGCCTGCTTGGCGGGATTCCACGTGGCCTCGGCGCCGCAGGAAGGACAGTGGAACTTCGCCTGGGCGAGGGCGCCGGCTTCGGGAATGGGAGGCGGTGTCATCGACGTCCGTAGTGCGACGTCATTCCGCGGGTCGTGCCGGGTCCGGGCAATCGGAATTCCCGCGGTCGGATTCGACCCCGGTCCGAGAGCGCCTCGGCCGGAACAATTCAGAGGGAAAAAGGACCGACCTCACGCAAATGCGCCAAGACGCGAATCAGGACGCCGGGTCCGGGACCTGAACAACGATCACTCTTCGGTGTCCGGTTCGGCAGAAAGCATCCTGCGGGTTTTTCCAGTCTCCCCGGCGGCTATCAGGCTTCGCGTGCCAGTTCCCCCTGCATCGATCAGCGGGCCGGATTCGAAGAGAGCCAGGCCCGGATCGCCGGGCCCTGGGGATGGGCTGGCTCGATCGCCAGCACCGCCTCGTAGTGGCGCCGCGCACGGCGGACGTCGTCGAGTTCCCCCGCGTACAGGGCGGCTGCCGCCAGATGGAGGGCCGGGTCGGCGGGCCGGGCGACGAGGATCGCCTCGAGTTGCTCCGCGGCGTCGCCGGTGTGGCCCGCCTGCTTCAGGGCCACGGCGAAGTTCCTGCGGGACTCCAGGTCGTCCGGCTTGAGCTGGAGCGCATTCTCGCTGGCGAGCAGCGCGAGTTGCAGGTCGCCCTGGTCGAGGGCCACGAGCGCCAGGTTGAAGTGGGACGGGAAGTGGGTGGGATCGGCCGCGGTGGCCCGACGATAGCCGGCGGCGGCGGAAGCCAGGTCCCGACGGCGTTGCGCCTCGGCGGCCGACTGGAACTCGCGGTTCGCCTCCGCCGGATTCCCGGGCTGGAGCCGGCGGGTGGCCCGCGGGACATAGCGCGGCGGTGCCGGACGTTCCACACGGGGAGCCGGTGCCGGTGGGATCGGCGTCGCGGCCACGCGGCGGGGCTCGGGCTTCGGCCCGGCCGTGGTCTCCGGCTTCGCGGAACCATCGGACTTCGCCGCCACGTCCGTGACGTCCACGGTCGACGGAGGCGTGTCGGGCGATTCCGTCTTGGCATCGGATCCGCGGCGGAACCATTTGACCGGATTGCCCCAGCTCACCGGGTTCATCTTCTGCCACACCGAACGCCGCGTGACCGGTTCGGCGACCACGGTGAAGTCCGTTGGACCGGCTCCCGACGGCTCGACCGGTTCGGCGTCCGCGTTGGCGGGTTGCGGGGCCGGGGAAGTGGCGACGGCGTCCGCTGGCGGTGCGGTCTTCACCTCGGGCGGCGTGTCCTTCGCGGCCACCAGCGGGGCTTCCTCCTCCACCTGGACCACCTCCACGGGCGGCGGAGTGGCTACGGGCTTCGGCTCCTTCGGCGGCGTCGCGGCGGTGGCGCCGTTGACGCCCTTGTCGGGCGAGGCGGACTCGCCGGCCTTGGGTGCCGGTGCGGTCGGTTGCGCTGGAGGAACGACCGGCGCCGCAGCGACCGTGTTGGTCGGTGCCGGAGAGTTCGCGGCGGTGGGACGTGGAACGGTAGGACGGTGGAGCGGAGCGGCCTGGATGTTGGTACGCGGCGGCGTCTGGTGGGAATTCGTGCGCGGCGCCGGGGAATTGGTCATCCCGAGGGTGGGCCGGATGATGGAATTCGTGGATTCGGTCCTCGGCGGAAGATTGCCTCCGAGTCGGGCCTCGAGCTGGCGGACGATGCCGGCAACTCCGGGGGACTCGGGTCTGGCGGGATTGGCGGCGAGCCAGGAGCGGTAGAATCCGATGGCTGCGGCCGGATCGCCGAGGTGCTGGTGATGGAGGATGGCGAGGTTGAGCAGGACGGAGGAGTTGTCCTGCGAAAGCCGGCGGGCCCAGAGGAAGCGGTCGCGGGCCTCTCGGAAGCGGCGCTTCTGGACGCTGATCATCCCGAGCGTGTTCCACTCCTCGACACCGGCGGCCTCGAAACGCTTGGCGGTGGCGAGGCTGCGTTCGGCGTCGTCGAGTCGTCCGGAATGGAACTGGACCGAGCCCAGCCGGGCCCAGGCGACGCCGTCCTCGGGACGTGCGGCGAGGTAGGTGCGGAGGGAACGCTCGGCCTCGAGCCAATCCGAACGGGCTTCGTGGACGAGGGCGAGGTTGTGGTGGGCCTCGACGAGACCGCGGTCCATCTCGAGGGCGCGCAGGTAGGCGCGACGCGCCTCGTCGAGCCGGCCGGCGGACTGGTAGGCGAGCCCGAGGTGGTTGAGAGCCGTGGCGCTGCGGGGCAGGGTTTCGACCGCCCTCTCCAGCATGAGGACGGCATCGGGGTTGCGGCCCTCGCGGAGAAGTCGGTCGCCTTCGACGAGTGCCCGTTCACCCGACGGCTTGCAGCCGGTCGCGAGAAGCATCAGGGCCGCCACGGCGACGGGACCGGCTTTGGAAGGGGACAGCATGGGGTGCGTGGTTAACGGCGGGTGTGTCGGGCGTCAAGGAGGCCGGTCATCGGCGGCCGGCGACGGGAGATTCCGGGGCCTTCGCCGTGACCGGATGGTGGGCGCGACAGGACTTGAACCTGCACGGCTTTCGCCAATGGATCCTAAGTCCATCGTGTCTGCCAATTCCACCACGCGCCCGCTGGAATCCATGCGTTCCGGGGAACGCACGGACAGGTGCTAGGCGGTCGGAGGCCGAAATGCAAACCCCGGGTGAGCCCGTGGGCACGGGAATCCGGTCCGCCCGCCGGATTCCGGAGGGGGAGCCCGTGGCCGCGGACCGTTCCGCGACCACGCGCTGCGACCCGCCGGATCGCGTGCGACTACTTCTTCAGCAGCGCGAATTCCATGGAGTCCACCA
>CAIYXO010000756.1 GCA_903930165.1 uncultured Verrucomicrobiota bacterium
GGCTTCACCCTGAGTTGGCTGATCCTTGGCGTTGTCTTCTTTCCGTTCGTCTGGGTGATCGCCTGGATCTTCATCCGTCGATCGATCCGGATGGAGTTGGACGAGGTCCGCCACGCCAAGGCCCCATCTTCGGCCCCTTCCGCTCCCAAGGGCTGAAACGCCCGGTTCCGCCGTCTTCCAAATCCCATCATGGATCTCCTGCGCCAATTCATCGACGTGGTCCTCCACCTCCAGGACCACCTGTACACGCTGACCCGGGACAACGGTCCTTGGGTCTACGCCATCCTGTTTGCCATCGTCTTCGCCGAGACCGGCCTCGTGGTGACACCGTTCCTCCCCGGCGACTCCCTGCTTTTCGCGGTGGGTGCGGTCGCCGCCAACCCGCAGTCCGGTCTCAATGTCTGGATCGCCGGCGGGGTTCTGCTGCTGGCAGCCATCGTCGGGGACACGGTCAACTACAGCGTCGGAAAATTCGCCGGGAACCTGCTGGCCCGGCGCTTTCCGAAGATCATCCGGCCCGAGTACCTGGAGAAGACGCACCGGTTCTTCGAGGCCTACGGCGGCAAGACCGTGATCCTCGCCCGATTCGTCCCCATCGTGCGGACGTTCGCCCCCTTTGTCGCCGGGATGGGCGCCATGGATTACCGCCGCTTCATGGGCTTCAATGTCGCAGGAGCCTTCGCCTGGGTGGTGCTCATCCTCCCGGCCGGCTGGTTCCTGGGGCAGCTTGAGTTCGTGAAGAAGCGCTTCGAACTGATCGTGCTCGGGATCATCTTCATCTCGATCCTTCCCATGGTTTTCGAGTGGTGGAAGGTGCGCAGGAAGTCCACTTGATCCGGGAGCAGGACGCCACGGGGCGGAGCGTGTCGTTGAGCCCGGTTGCCGGGAGATCCCGAGAACAGGTCCCTAGGTACCCCCTCATTGACACCTGCGCCCCCTTTGCCCTACCACCGGCCTCGCAGCCGAAGTCCGGCACAGACCAAGATGCCGGACACGGGGGACCCAACGCCGTTTCGATGCGGCACGGGGCGAAGGACGGATCCGCCCGTCCAGGACACTTCCAAGTCCCAGCCCGACAGCTAACCTCGCAGGCCTGTGGAAGGGCAGTCCCGAGGGACGCCTGCCGGCTTTGCCGGTGGCGCGACGACGGCGGCCCGTGGTCGTCCGTGAAGTCGCGCGAACCATGAGAAATCAACGGCCCGTAACCAGCCGCCCGGCGAGAACGCCCCGGCTCCCGTACCTTCAACGCCACTCCGGGACCGCCTTCCCCTCATGAGCGCGTCCCACGAACCCTGCACCGGGAAAAGGCTCGCCGGACTCACCCTCGGCGCCCTCGGTGTCGTCTATGGCGACATCGGCACCAGCCCCCTCTACGCACTCAAGGAATGTTTCGACCCGAAGCATGGCGTGTCCGTGACCCCATCCGGCGTCCTGGGCATCCTTTCCCTGATCATCTGGTCCCTGATCCTCATCGTGACGGTCAAGTACCTCGTGTTCGTCCTGCGCGCAGACAACAAAGGTGAGGGCGGCATTCTCGCTCTCCTTTCCTTGGCGTTCCCGGTGAAGAAGGCCGGCAGGTTGGGCAAGCTGGGAACGTCGATGATCGCCCTGGGCGTCGCCGGCTCCTGTCTCCTCTACGGCGACGGAATCATCACCCCGGCCATCTCGGTGCTCGGAGCCGTCGAAGGCCTGAAGGTCGCCACCCACAACCTGGAGAAGTTCATCGTCCCCATCTCGGTCGCCATCATCATCGCGCTCTTCTCCGCCCAACGGGCCGGAACCGCCCGGGTCGGACGCATCTTCGGTCCTGTGACCCTGCTTTGGTTCATAGCCATCGGGATCCTGGGAATCCGCGGCATCCTGATGCGTCCGGAGATCCTGGGAGCGGTCAACCCGATCCACGGCATCGGGTTCCTCGCCACCCACGGTTGGATCGGACTGGTGGTCCTCGGTTCCGTCGTCCTCGCGGTGACCGGCGGCGAGGCGCTCTACGCGGACATGGGGCATTTTGGGCCCCGCCCGATCCGGGTGGCCTGGTACTCGGTGGTGATGCCGGCGCTGTTGCTCAACTACCTTGGTCAGGGTGCGCTGCTGCTCGACCAGCCGGCGCTGGCGACGGCCGAGTCGTTCAATCCGTTCTACCAACTCTGCCCGCGCTGGGCCTTGTATCCGATGGTCGTCCTCGCCACCGCGGCGGCGATCATCGCCTCCCAGGCGCTGATTTCGGGCGCCTTTTCCATGACCATGCACGCCATCCAGCTGGGCTACATGCCGAGGTTGGTCATCGAGCACACCTCGGAACGCGAGCGCGGCCAGATCTACATGCCGCAGGTCAACTGGCTGCTGATGCTCGCCTGCATCGGCCTGATCCTCGGGTTCCAGAGCTCCGACCGCCTTGCCGGCGCCTACGGCATCGCGGTGACCCTCACCATGATCACCACGACGCTGCTCTTCTACTTCGCCTCGCAGCGGGTCTTCGGTTGGTCGCGTCTCCAGGCCAGTCTGGTGGCCGGTTCCATCCTGGTCCTGGAACTTCCATTCGCCTTCGCCAACCTGCTGAAGATCACCCACGGCGGCTGGTTTCCGTTGCTCGTCGCAGGCGGCATGTTCGTCCTGATGAGCACCTGGAAACGGGGACGCCAGATCGTCTGGGAGCGGGTTCGGGCCAGTGCCGTCCCGGTGTTGAAGTTCGTGGAGGACA
>CAIYXO010000757.1 GCA_903930165.1 uncultured Verrucomicrobiota bacterium
GATGCCCTTCGTCATCGGCGTGCTGGGTGTCGAGGGCGAGAAGAACGTGAACTTCCGCAAGGCCATGGCGGCGCCCGCTTCCATGCCCGAGTTCCAGGGGAGTGTGGTTGCCGTGGATACCGCGCCGTTCTGGGATCACGACATCGAAGCCGCGCAACCCAAGCAGGACCGATACAACGACATCGTCGGCACGGCGCACACCTTCAAGAAGGACGGCAAGCTCGATGCGGACCGGAAGTGGGATGCGTTCTGGCAGCCGATCGGGAAGCCGCTGCCGCAGGAACGGACCTGGCGCCATGTCACGGTGGAGGCCACCGAGAAGAAGGACCGACTGGAAGAATTCGACGACCGGCGCTTCCGCGACATCACCCTGCCCGCCGGGATGGAGAAGTGGTTCCAGCCCGACTTCGATGACAGCCCGTGGGCGCAGGGCAAGGCTCCCATCGGCAAGGGTGTCTGGAAGCACAGCGGAATCACCCTGGCCGAGTACCCATCCACCTGGGGCCCAGGCGAGTTCCTGCTGATGCGTTCCACCTTCGAGGTGGATCATCTGGACTATGAATCCTTCCGCATCGCGATCTTGGCGAGACAGGGATTCCATGTGTACCTGAACGGCCACCGGATCCACACCTACATCTGGTGGCAGGACAAACCGCAGTACGGCAGCATCGTCCTCGAGAAGGACCAGATCCGGCATCTGAAGAAGGGCCGGAACGTGTTGGCGATCTATGCCAACGACCAGTATTCCCCCAACGCTCCGGAGCATTATGCCGCGCTCGATGCCTGGATCGAGGGCATCACCCCGGCGGACCAGAAGAGGCTGGAGCTCGCGTTGGAGGAGGTGTTTCCGCCCAAGGATCGGGAGGCCCTGAAGGGCGCCTCCAACGGCGGCTACCACTACTTCGGCAGCGCCAAGATCTTCGCGCAGATGGGCAAGGCCTTCGCCGAAGCGAACCTCAAACTGATGAAGTGACCGGCCCACGGCTCTCCGGAATCGGTACATCGCGAGAACGTCTGCAAGCCAACCGGGAGCCGAACCGCACCCCCCTGTGAACGAGAGCCCTCGAGACGGCGTTCCCTTTCCGATGAACCACCGCATCCCAGCCTGGCTCCAGTCGTCCGCTGCGGTCGCGGCCGTGATGTTGTTGGCTTCCCTTGCGGCGAGGGCGGAGTCGAGGCCGGAGGCCAATCTGGAGGACTACCGGAAGTTCGTCGCTCCGCTCCTCGAGAGGTCCTGCATCGACTGTCATGGCCCCAAGAAATCCAAGGGTGGAATCCGCATCGACCCGCTGAACCCCGATCTGCTCGGCGGCGGAGACATCCAACGCTGGCTCGAGATCTACGATGTCGTCAGCCGAAACGAGATGCCGCCGGAAGACGAGCCGGGCTACCGGCTCAAGGACGAGGACCGGGCCCGCATCGTCGAGTGGCTGGGCCATGAAGTGAACAAGGCGGCGAAGCTCAGGAGGGATGGCGGAACCCACAGCGCCTTCCGCCGCATGGCGAACCACGAGTACAACCATGCCCTGCAGGACCTGCTGGATCTCGATCTGGAGTTCACCGAGGCGTTGCCGCCGGAGATCTCCTCGGAGGACGGCTTCAAGAACAGCTCGAAGCATCTCCAGATGTCGGCGTCGCAGTTCGAGACCTACCGCGAGATCTCCATCCAGGCCCTGCGGAAGGCGGTCGTCGAAGGGGACCGTCCCAAGACGGTCACGTGGCAGATCCCGATGCAGGAAGCGATGGACAAGGCCGCGGCCCTCAAGAAGAAGCCCGTCCATCTCAAGAGTCCCGACAAGGCTGGCGACATCCGGGATACCCACGTCGTCAACAAGGACACGGGTGAGGGCCACTCGTACCAGTGGGCCTACTACGAAGTCGTCGACGACGACGCCCAACACGGGATCTGGAACCTCAAGCCCGATACCCACACGGTTCCGATGCCGCCGGTTTCCAGCGTCGTCGCCGTGATCCCGCCTTCCCGGCAGTTCCATCTCGATCTCGGGAATTCGGTGCCGGACAAGGGCCTCTTGCGGGTCCGCATCCGCGTCGGTGCCGGCGAACGCCAGCCGGGCCAAACTGCGAACCTCCGGCTGTCGTTCGGCTTCCAGACCAGCAACGAGGGGAAGATGTCATCCCGGATCGGTGGCCGGGACATCGAGGTGACCGCTTCCACCCAGGAGCCACAGCTGCTCACCTTCGACGTTCCGCTCGAGGTGCTGCCGCGGAATCCCTTCCGCAAGATGCACGACGTCGGCGGGTCGCCCAATTGCACGGAGTATCTGGAGATCCGCAACGTCTCCTCGACGGGACGGGGAGGAAAAGACCGGCCGGTGAACCTGGAGATCGACTACGTCGAAGTCGAAGCCGGGATCTATGAGACCTGGCCGCCGAAATCCCACAGGGCCGTCTTCTTCGAGAGTCCGAACCGGAACGATGAGGACGTCTATTGCCGGGAAATCCTGAAGCGCTTCATGACGCGGGCCTGGCGACGTCCGATCGGCGATGCCGACATCGCCGCCTACCACCAGCTCTTCACCAAGTACCGGCCTGGCCTCCCCGGCTTCCAGGAAACCATGATCGAAGTCCTGGGCACCGTCCTGACTTCGCCCGAGTTCCTCTACATCGTCCAGGCCGAGCCCGCCACGCCGTCGTCCACCGTCAGCGACCTGGAATTGGCCAGCCGCCTCTCCTTCTTCCTGTGGTCCAGCATCCCGGACGCCGAGCTGCTGGGGCTCGCCGTTTCCGGCAAACTCAAGTCGCCGGAGGTCCTGGATTCCCAATTCCGGCGCCTGTTGGCCGATCCCAAGTCCAAGCGGTTCCATCGGCACTTCGTCCAACAATGGCTGGGCCTTGAGGCCATGGACAACCTGATCGTCGACCAGGCGAAGTTCCCGGCCTATGACGAGGCCTTCCAGGAGACCCTCATCGAGGAACCGCATGCCTTCTTCGAGCATGTCCTGCGCAGCAACCGCAGCGTCCTGGACTTCCTCCAGTCGGACTACCTCGTCATCAACGAACCGCTGGCGAAGCACTACGGAATCCCCGGAGTCACCGGGCAGGAATTCCGAAAGGTTCCGATCGATGCCGGAGTCCACCGCGGCGGCCTTCTCACCACGGCGGCCGTCCTCGCCATGAATTCCACCGGCGTGGATTCCAACCCGCTCAAGCGGGGCGTCTGGCTGCTGGAGCGGATTCTCCACGATCCGCCGCCGCCGCCACCGCCGAATGTTCCCCAGGTCGATCTCGCCGATCCCCGGATCCTCAAGATGACGCCGAGGGAACGCATGGCGGATCACCGCAACCAGCCCGCCTGCAACTCGTGTCATTCCAAGATCGATCCATGGGGCTTGGCCTTGGAGAACTTCGACGCCATCGGGCGCTTCCGCACGGCCATCAACGAACAGCCGGTCGATGCCACCGCCGTCCTCTACAACCGAAAGGCCTTGGACGGTGCGGCCGGATTGAAGAAGTACCTGATGGCCGACCGCCAGGAACAGTTCGTGAAGGCCATGGTGCACAAGATGAGCACGTATGCCCTGGGGCGTCCGATGTCCTTCTCCGACCGGGCTGAACTGGACCGGATGGCGACCGGACTCAGGGAGCGGGGGAACGGCCTGCGGGACCTCGTCTCCATCGTGGTCCACAGCCGGTTGTTCTCGGAGAAAACCTCGAAGGAATAAGATGATGAACCAGAGCCGGGTCCTGATCCCACGCCGAAACTTCCTTCAATGCGCCGGCATCGGCCTCGCGCTTCCCTGGATGGAGACCTTCGCGGCCAAGGGTGAGCCGAAGGGGAAGCTGGCCCGCTTCGTGAGCATCTATCATCCGGACGGCGTGGGCTTGCCGCGGCAGGACGACCCGGCCTGGAAGGACTGGAGCTGGTTCCCGCAGGGAGGCGAACGCGACTTCCGCCTCACCAAGGTCCTCGACGTGCTCGAACCGCTGCGCGACGAGATCACGATCTACTCCGGCCTGTCCCATCCCTCCGCCCGCAAGGTCCACGGCCACGCGAATGCCGACCAGTATCTCACCGGTGCCGCCACCGGAAGCGAGGGCCCCTATAGGAACACGATCTCACTCGACCAGGTGATCGCAGCAGAGGTCGGCCGCCATACCCGGCATTCCTCCCTCGTCCTCTCCACCAATGCCGGGACCGGCGCTCCCCGCGCCACCCACACGTCGTCCTTCGACCATCAAGGCCGGCCCATTCCGTCCATCAGCCGGCCCAAGGAGATCTTCGACCTTCTCTTCGTCACGAAGGGTCGGGAGACCCGCGACAAGCTGGCCCGCAGCAAGAGCGCTCTCGACCTGCTCATCGCCAACGTCAACACGCTCAACCGCAAGCTCTCCGGCCACGATCGGGAAACGCTCCAGCAATACCTCGACGCCGTGCGCGACACCGAGGTCAAGCTGCTCAAGGCCGAGGAATGGATCGATGCGGCCCTTCCGGAAGTCGATGTCAGCCACCTGAACCTGGAGGTCACCGTCCGCGACAGCCGGGCCTACATCCAGACCATCTACGAGCTCATCCACCTCGCCTTCCTGAGCGACTCCACCCGCGTCGCCACCTATATGATGGGCCGGGAGAACACGGGAGGTCCGCAGGATCTGCTGGCCCGGGCCGTCGGCCTCAACAACGCCCACGGCCTGACCCACGACGTGAAGAAGCCGAACGGCTGGCGCAATCTCGGGACCTACAACCGGTTTCAGGCCGAGGAATTCGGACGGTTCGTGCAGAAGCTCAAGGACACCCGCGAACCCAACGGAAACGGCACCCTGCTCGACAACACCTTCGCCATGCACGGGTCGGCCTCGAGCAGTTTCCACCTCTCCCGGAACTACCCCATCATTTCGGCCGGCGGCAGGAACCTCGGCTTCCGGAACGGCCGGTACCTGAAGTTCGCGAAGGGAGACCAGGACAACCAGGCGTATGCCGGAATCGACGACGACTCCGGCTGGCAGAGCAACCCCGACCACCATGAACTCCCGCTGGGCCAGCTCTTCGTCACCATCCTGAACCGGGTGGGCATCGAGGCCCACGAGTTCGCCGGCTGCAAGGGTACCCTCGATCGGGTCTAGGCCGGATTCGTGCGGATGGGACCCGCAGCGGAACCGGACGCCGAAGGGCGCTCGCCGTTATGGTGCCAAGTTCGGCACTCCGGCGTCGGCCTGGCGTTTGCGTGCGGGTCGGTCCTCGCTCCGAAAGCATCGTTACGGCTCAGGCTTGGCGCCCGCACCTACTTCTTGGCGAGGACGTCGCCTCAAGGCGTTTCTCCCAACCCCACAGTCTCGCACCCCAGACACCCTTGGTTGTGAACTCCGCGTCGAGCGACCGCAGCCTGGCAGCAGTGGTGACGGACGATCGGAAGGCGTCGGGCGTCCGGCGGCGGGTCTCTGGACGTTCTCATTCCCTTCGACGTGCCCCATTGCCGGCCACATCGTTGGGGATGTCCGCAAGGACTCCGCCAATCGGCGCACAGCGGAGACACCGGATCCTTGGCCGAAGAGTTTCCTGAACCAATGCCGCTGCCCGACCTGACTCCCGAAGCCTTACGAATGATCTCGAGCCCGACATTCCGTCTCCTGCTTCGCGGGATGCTCGCCTTGCTGCTGGGGCTTCCTGCCGTCCCCGGCCGGGCGGCTTCTCCGACGGGCACGGCCCAGCAACGTTCCGAGGGCAGGGGCCTTGGCGACCGCGGCGCCGGGAATCCTCCATCGAATGGGACCTCCTCTCGCCGCGACCGTGCCGCGAAGCCGTTGAACGTCGTCTTCATCCTCGCCGACGACCTGGGCTGGGGTGAACTCGGCAGCTATGGCCAGCGGAAGATCCCGACGCCGAACCTGGACCGTCTTGCGGCGCAGGGAATGCGGTTCACCCAGCACTACAGCGGCGCCCCGGTGTGCGCGCCGTCCCGTTGCGTCTTGATGACCGGAAAGCACCTCGGCCATTCCGAGGTCCGAGGCAACCAGCAGGCCCAGGTGGCCTTCCCGGAGTTCACGGAAGGCCAGCATCCCCTCAGCGAACGGGCGGTGACCTTCGTCCAGGTCTTCCAGAAGGCCGGCTACGCCACCGGCGCCATGGGCAAGTGGGGGTTGGGCCCCGTCGGCAGCACGGGCGATCCGAACCGCAAGGGATTCGACCTCTTCTTCGGCTACAATTGCCAAGCCGTCGCGCACAGCCACTACCCGCCGCACCTCTGGCGGAACTCGGAGAAGGTCTCCATCAACACCAGACCCGTTCCCGGCCACGCGAAGCGTCCCGAGGGCGACGTGGGACTCGAGGACTGGATCGGCGAGACCCATGCGCCGCGGCTCATGGTCGGGGAGGCCGAGAAGTTCATTGCCGCCAACGCCACGCGGCCGTTCTTCCTCTACCTGCCGTTCATCGAGCCCCACGTCGCCATGCATCCGCCGCGGGAGTCGGTCGAGAGGTTTCCCGTCGAGTGGGACCGCGAGGTCTATCGCGGAGCCAACGGCTACCTGCCGCACCCGCGTCCGCGGGCCGCCTACGCGGCCATGATCCACGACCTGGACGACCATGTGGGCCGGGTGCTCGCGGCGCTCGACCGGGCGGGAGTGGCGGATCGGACGCTCGTGATCTTCACCAGCGACAACGGCGCGACGCACGAGGCGCGCGCCGACCCACGCTTCCACGTCGGCGGCGCCGATCCGAAGTTCTTCAACAGCACCGCCGGGCTTCGCGGATACAAGGGCAGCGTGTACGAGGGCGGCATCCGGGTTCCGATGATCGCGCGCCTGCCGGGCCGCATCGCCGCGGGCGTGGTGAACGACACGCCGGGATACTTCGCCGACTGGTTCCCGACGTTGTGCGAAGCCGCCGGGCTCAAGGAGCCGGGCGGCCTGGATGGCGAAAGCCTCTGGCCGGTGCTCCGCGGCGGATGGAAGAGAACCGTCCGGCGCAAGCCGATGCTCTGGGTCTTCCCCGAGAATGAAGGGCAGGTCGCCGTGCGGCTTGGCCGCTTCAAGCTCGTGCGACAGCGCCTGAAGACGAAGTCGCCCGGTGCGTGGGAGGTCTACGACCTGTACAAGGACCGCGCGGAAGCCCGCGACATCGCCGCCTCGCATTCCGGGTTGATCCGGCAGGCCGAGGAGGTCCTGCGTCGCGAGGTTGGAGAGAACAGGGTTTTCCCCTTGAGCCTGCCCCGCGTCGGCACTTCGGGGCGCTGATCGAGGAACACGACGCGCGGCGGGGTGTCCCCGCTCGTTCGTCCTCCCCGGTCGAGGTGGCCACTGGGGACTCGTCCGTCCATCGGTGATCGTTCCCGCGGCCCAGGAATCCGACATCCCGTTCCGGCGTCTTGGCGTTTCTGTGTGAGGTCGGTCCCCGCTCCAGCGGAATCGCCATGAATTGGACAGAATGGGTCGGTTGGCTTCAGTCCGGCGGAAGACGGCCGTCAGAAACGATACTCAAGACTCAGGCGGAAGTTTCGGCCGGGTTGGTTGATGCCGCTTCCGTGCAGCCGGTAGTCCTCGTCGAGGATGTTGTCGATGGCCGCGGTGGCGAAGACCCCGGAGTCCCAGCCATAGCCGCCCCGGATGTTGAGCGTCGCCCACTCCGGCGTGCCGCCCGGCGGAATACGCTGCGTGTCCCGGGCGTCGTCCGGCGATAGCCGATCTTGCCTTTCTGCCGCCTGACCGAAGACCTCCACAAAGAACTGTGGACGACTCGATTCCCAACGGAGGCCAAGCAGGCCGCTGAGTGGGTTCACTCGGCTCAACGGGGCCCGTGCGCTCATGGCCGTGGACGTGGCGAAGTAGTCGGCCTCTCCTTCCTGCCAGGCCCCGTTGGCGAAGAGGCTCAAGTTCCCGCCCAGCTTCAGGCTTCCGGAGAACTCGGCGCCATGGACCCAGCCTCTGCTTCCGTTTCGCTTGGTCACTTCAGCCGCGCCGTTCACCGTGGCTCCCGTGGGCGTGCGCACGATGAGGTCGTCGATGGATGTGTGAAACAGCGCCGCCTCGGCATCCCAACGCCCGTGCCGTGCTTTTGCGCCGAGCTCCACCGTCAGGAACCTCTCCGGCTTGATGTCCAGCGCGGCCGTTTCGATCTCGCCACCCCGCGCGATGTCGAACCGGGTCAGGTCGCTCAGGTTCGGCGCCCTGAAGCTTTGGGAAAAGCCCGAGAACAATGTCCACCGCCTGCCTTCCATCGGTTGCCAGAGCAGTCGGCCGCTTCCGACCACGTTGTTCCAATCCTCCGAGAACGAGGTGGCGTTTCCGGAGATCGGGTCGCGCAGCCGGCCGGCGTCCGCCGCCGCCCGTGTGAAGCGGCCGCCCAATGTGAACTTCAGCCGTCCAGTGAGCGGGATCTCGTCCTGCACAAAGGCGCCGAACAAGCCATAGGCCGAGTCGGCCGCCACCGGTCCCTGGATTGCCGTCGAAATGAGCACGCCATTGGTCGCATGGTTGGACTGCGACGAATCCACGAGGTCGTGGTAGTGCTCAACCCCGTAGGTCCAGGTGCCCGCCGGGGACGGGCTGACGCCCTGCAGCGAAAGGCCGAGTGTGTCGACGTCCGTCGTGCTTTCTTGCGAAGTCCGGTTGGCGCGCTCGACCCGCTGCCGCTCGTCCTGTGCATGCCAGGATGCCGTGGCCGTGAACTCGTCCCCTCGCTCCGTTGCGTGGTTGAGCCGCGCATAGGTCAATTGCCGGAGCTGATCGAACTCGTGCCTGCGGTCCGTGCCTGCGGCCAAGCCGTTCCAACGCAGGCCATGGATGGTCCGGTGGGTCCGCTTGACGTCGTCCTGCTCGGTCCGTTGGAAGGCGAACGTGGCGGTTGTCTCCGTTCGCAGCCGATACTCGAACTTGGCGTCGACGTCCCATTGACCGTAGCCGGTATAGGGTTGCCGATTCACGTCGTCGCCGCCCTGCAGGTCGCCCAGTTCGCGGCGGCCGAAGCCGATCGCCATGCCCCAACGGTCCGCCTTTGCGACCCCCAGTTCACCGCGGCCCAGGTTCGCCCGCTCCGCAGAGCTGAACCGGTAGAGCGCCGAACCGGCCCAGTCGAAGTCCGGGCCCGTCGGACGTGGTGGCGCGCGCATCAACGCGTTGACCGCCCCTCCCACGGCGTCACTGCCATACAGCACCGAGGCCGGCCCCTTCACCAGTTCCAGGGCGTCCATCGCCAACGCGTCGACCGTGCTCCAATACTGGTTCGGACCGTCCCGAAACGTGGAATTGTTGAGCCGGATGCCGTCCACCAGAGCCACGGTCCGGAAACCGGTGAAGCCGCGGATGTAGGGGGATGCCTGCCCCCGGGACGTCTGCTGGATGAGCACTCCCGGCGAGCGTACGAGCGCTTCGGGGAGGGTGGACGCCATCAGCTCCCGACGCAGCGTGTATTCCGTGATCCGCTGGGTGGAATATGGCACATCCATGCTCGGACTCTCCTGGCGGGTGGCTGTGACAATCATGTCGGGCAGCCTTTCCGACGTCCGGATGGATGGATCGTCCGGGCTCCCTGAAGAATCGGAAGTCTCAGCGGGAACTGCTGTCGCCGGGAACGCGACGCACAACGTTGCCGCCCTTAGGACTTCGCACCAACTGCAGGATGTGATGGCCCGGGAGGTCTGGGGCTCCATGTCCAATCATCGTGGAGGAGGCCGTTTGGCCCGCTCAAGATCGTTGTGACCTCAGGAAGAACGTTGGCGGGAAACGGGGGATCTGCCGTAGCCGTGTACGCCACGGACATTCGTTTGGGACGCCCCGTGAAATGAGAGGAGATCCGGAATCCAGGGATGGTGGATTGTGCACGGTGCTCGCATGGATCGGATGTCCGGCCGCATTGTTCCGGTTTCGCGTTCCCAACCGCCCGGTGGCGTTCCGGATACTACGGACTTCGTCGCGGCGTTGAGAGCACCGTTAGCGGGAAGCCTTTTCCGCGGCGACCTCACCCGGGTCCAACCCACCGCCATCCTCGATTGGCCCAGCGCGACAGGATGAAGGCGTGACCCATGCCGCCTGGTTGGGTCTGAAGCGATCCCGGGCTCGGATGTTGGGAACCGCCGGGGTCAAGGCTTCCAGACGATCCGGGCAACGGCATCGTTGGTCGAGGCCTTGGTCGCCCCGCCGTGCGTGATGAAGTAGAGGGCCCCGTCCGGTCCGAGACGGAGGGCGACCGGGCCTGCGGCGCCGCCTTGCAGGAAGGGTTCGCTTTCCCCGGGCTTGCCCGTCGACCGGTCGACGGGAGCGCTGCGGACTGATTTCCGGGCGAAGTCGGCGTAGAACAGCGCGCCTTCATACTTGGCGGGATAGCCACCGCCGTTGGCGGGCGCACGGTAGATGGTCGCCCCGGTGCAGGAGGCGCCGGTGTTGCGCTTGTAGGCAAACCAAGGCGAAACGAAGCCTTCGACCCGGTTGGTGCGCGTGGAGGTGGACCACCCGTCGCCAAAGACCCGCGGCCAACCGAAGTTGGCTCCGGGAACGATGCGGTTCACTTCGTCGTAGTCGTCGGCGAGGTCGCCACCGTTCTCCGCCGCCAGGATGAATCCGGTGGGGGCATCGTAGTCGAGCGACCAGGGCTGGCGATGTCCTCGGGTGAAGATGGCGCCCTGCGCGTCCGGCGTCTTGGCAAAGGGGTTGTTCGTCGGGATCGAGCCGTCAAAGCCGATGCGGAGGACCTTCCCCCGCAGGTCGCGCAATGACTGGGCCTTGTTCTCGGGATCGTCACAATACTGGCTGATCCGTCCGTTCTGGTTGTTCTCGCCGGTGGAGACATAGAGCAGACGTTCGGCCGGATGGGCCAGGAGGGCGCCACCGATGTGCTGGCCCGAAGGGTCTCCCATCCACTCCACCAGAGGCTTCTCGCTGTCCATGCTCAGGGAGGCCGTCGCCCTGTCGCCGGCCACGTCAAAGCGCGCGATGCGGGCTCGGTATTGCGACGGGGAATGGCTGGTCGCGTGGTAGGAAAGGAACACCTGAGGGGTGCGCGGAAAATCCGGATGCAAGGCGAC
>CAIYXO010000758.1 GCA_903930165.1 uncultured Verrucomicrobiota bacterium
CCGGCTACAACGGACCGTTGGCGGTGGTGGTGGCCGGCGCGGACGAGGTGATCCCGCCGGAATCCGGCCGTCGCCTCTTCCGGAGCTACCCGGGCCCCAAGCGCCTTTGGGAATTCCCGGGCGAGAACCACTGGGAGGGTTCGAACCGCGACGCCGCGTTCTATCGAGAGTTCTGGAACTGGATGACGACTCCCGGCTGAACGACGCGGTCAGCGGCTCTCCGTGGACTCCGCCGCCGGCGCATCGTCCCCGAGGGCGGTCCGGATCGCACGCAGCAGGCGATTCGCCGTGTACGGTTTGGACAGGAAATGCCCAAGTCCCGGTGCGATCGCGGACTTCACAGCCTCCCCTTCGCTCAATCCGCTGGCCGCAAGGATCCGGATCATGGGATTCATTCGCAGGAGCACCTGGATCATCGCGGCCCCATCCATGACCGGCATCATCATGTCGGTGAAGACGAGGTCGATGTCCCTGCCATGCTGGGCGTAGTGGGCGACGGCCTCGGCACCATCGGAAACGGTGTCCACGCGATACCCGAAACGCTCCAATGTCTGTCGCGTCACGGACCGGACCGATTCGTCGTCCTCCACCAACAGGATGCGCTCCCCCTTCCCGGCGGGCCGGTCGCCGTCTCCCGAGGGAGGGGCGGTCTCCAACAGTCCCGTGACCGGAAGATAGACGCGGAACACGGAGCCGACGCCGGGCTCGCTTTCCACCCGGATGAAGCCCTCGTGGCTGCGGACGATGGCCAGCGAGGTCGAAAGCCCGAGTCCGGTACCCTTGCCCTGCTCCTTCGTCGTGTAGAACGGATCGAAGACGCGGTCCATGACCTCCCGGGACATTCCCATCCCCTCGTCCTCGACCTCGATGAGGACGTAGGGACCGCAGCGGGCCTCGGGGACGAGGCTGGCGTATTGGGAGTCGGCGACGAAGTTCCGCGCCCGGAGACGCAGTTCGCCGCCTTCCGGCATGGCGTCCCGCGCGTTGACGCAGAGGTTCAGCAGGATCTGGTGGATCTGGGTCGGGTCTCCCAGTATGAGGCTGAGACCCGGCTCCAACGTGGTCGAAACCGTGATGCTCCGGGGGAACGTGTCGGTGATGATCTTCGCGGTGTCCCGGACCAGGTGTGAGACCTGGACGACGACCCTTTCCCCTTGGACCCCGCGGGCAAACGACAGGACCTGCTTCACCATGTCGGAACCCCGCTTGGCCGAGGCGTGGATCGTGTCGAGGATCTCGGACCGCTCGCCGTGTTCGAGGTCGATCCGGAGCAGCTCGATGGACATGAGGATCGGGGCGAGGACGTTGTTCAGGTCGTGCGCGATTCCGCCGGCCAGCGTGCCGATGCTGTCCATCCGTTGCGCCCTGAGGAACTGGTCCTCGAGCTTCTTCCGGTCGGTGACATCGGTGTCCATCGTGAGGATCGACCGGGGCTGGCCGTCCGGGTCGTGCAGAAGCGTCCAGCGGCTGTCCAGCTTGACGGGCACCTCGGAGCGGGAAATCACATCGATCTCGCCGTTCCATTCCCCGTCCTTGCGCACGGACGCCTCGGCAAGCTGGAACCTCGACTCGTCGAAACGGACCAGATCCCGGAGGTCACGTCCACAGGCCTCGGCGGAACTCCACCCGTGGATCCTTTCGGCGCCCCGGTTCCAGAAGCGAACACGGCCCTCGAGATCCCGCACGACGATGGCGTCACGGGACTCCTCGATCAGCGCGGCCTGCTCCGCGATCCGTTCCTCGGACCGCTTGCGGTCGGTGATGTCCATCATGCCCCCGACCACGCGCACGGCGCGTCCATCGGCGTCGCGGAGGATGAGTCCCCGGTCGTGCACGTGGATCACCGCGCCGTCCTGCCGGACGATGCGGTAGTTCTCGCTCCATTCCCCCGTGGTTCCGGCTATGGCGTTCCACAGGCCCTGCGTGGCGCGGTCCCGGTCGTCCGGGTGGATGAGGTGGGTCCACCGGTCGACCTTGGTTTCGGTGCCGGCCGAAGGAACGCCGGAAAGGAGCTCGAATCCCTCGCTGCGCCAAACCTCGCCCCGGGCGATGTCCCAGTCCCAGATGACGTCGCTCGATGCCTTGGCCAGCAGGCGGAAGCGCTCCTCGCTCATACGGAGACGGCTCTCGGCCCGCTTCCGTTCGGTGATGTCCCGCTCGATCGCGATCCAATGGGTGAAGATCCCGGCGGAATCGGCGACGGGGACGATGTCCAGCTCCAGCCAGAACTCCTCGCCGGACTTGGTGTAGTTGATGAGTTCCTCGCGAACCGGCTTCCACTCGGTCAGCGCGGCCCGGATCCGGTCGAGGGCGTCCCTTTGGGTACCGGGGCCCTGGAGGACCCTCGGCGTCTTCCCGAGGACCTCCTCGCGTCGGTAGCCGGTCCGCCGCTCGAAGGCGTCGTTGACGTAGACGATCCGGGGCCCTGGATCGTCAATCGGCTCGGCGTCGGTGATCAGGACGATGTCCGAGAGCCTGGAGACGCAGTGCTCCAGCAGGCGGAGCTGTTCTTCGTCCCTGCGGCGCTGGGTGATGTCCTGGATCGCCCCTTGGACGCGGACGATGCCGCCGTCCGATTCGCGGACCGCCTCGCCAATCAGCCGGAGCCAGCTCCCGGCCGAGCCATCCCGCTCAACGCGGAGCTCCATATCGAACGGGGTTCCGTCCCGGGCGCAGGACTCGAAGGCCTCGCGGAACTCCCGCTGGCGGATCGCGGGGCCGAAGCTGAACGACTCCCACAGGCCGGGAGGAGGCCCGGGCGGCAATCCGAGGATGGAGCAGGCCTCGTCCGACCATGTGATGCCCAGGTCAGGAATGTCGACCTGCCAGGCCCCGAGCCGCCCCACCCTGGAGGCCATCCGCAGCATCGACCGGCTTTGGCAGATCCGTTCCTCCGCCTGCTTGCGTTCGGTGATGTCAACGATCTGAGCCACCATCACCGGAGCGGAATCACCCGCGAGGGCGAGCAGCTCGAGATTGACGATGACATCCCTCAGGACGCCGTCCTTCCGCCGGAAACGGGTCTCCACTCC
>CAIYXO010000759.1 GCA_903930165.1 uncultured Verrucomicrobiota bacterium
CGGAGACGTAGGCGGCGGAGACCGAGGTGCCCTGCACCCGCCAGGTATTGCCGGAAAGGCTGACCGTGGTCGCGCCCGGCGCCGCGACGTCGACGAATCCTCCGAAGTTGGCGAACGACGCCAACCGGTTGCCGCCGGTCGACGAGGTGACTGCCAAGGCCGACTCGTAGGCCGCCGGGTAGAAGGCCTCGGCGCTGGCTTCGTTCCCCGCCGCCGCGACCACCAAGGCGCCCTGCGACGTCACCGAGGACAGCACTTCCCTCAGGTAGGGACTGTCCTGGCCGCTTCCCAAGGAGAGGTTCACGATGGTGGCTCCGTCCTGGACCGCCCGGGTGACGGCCACCGCGACGTCCCACGTGGTGGTGCTCGTGTTGGGGCCGTAGACGTCGTAGCTGCGGACGCGGGTGGTGGATTGCCCGTCGGAGGAACCGGCACCGAGTCCGCGGAGGATGGCTTCGGCCATCGAGGTTCCGTGGGTGGGCTCGGCACCGGGAACCGCCCCGGGCACGATCTCCACCGACGGCAGTAGGAAGGCCTGGTACTCGGCCCCAAGGGGCTGCACCGCGGAATCGACCAGGGCGATGACCCGTCGGCTCCCGTCGGGATTCACCGTCGGCTGCAGCGAAAGCGGCGCCGGGAGGGCGTCTCCGGCGGGCACCGGTACCTCGGGCGGGAACAGGTCGAGGTTGTTCTCCACCGAAGCCACCTCGGCATCGGATTCCAGCGCGGACCTCGCCGCGGACGCCTCGGCGGCGGAGTCGAACCGCAGGCGCATCGCGGCGCCGTTCGTTCCGAGAAGCTCGCCACCCAACCGCCGGGCCAAGGCCGAAGCGGCGCCGGGAGCGTCCTTGCGAAGACGCACGATCAATTCGTCCTCCCGGATCCCGTCACGTTCCGCGTCCACCACCTCCTTCGCCGCGGACGCGGCGGAACGGAAGACCTTCAGGGTCGTCACACCGTTCGTGGAGGAGGTCAGCGAGAAGTCCAGTCCGCCGAGGATGCGCGGCAACGCCTCACGCGTCGGGAGGCCGTTGAACCGGACACGGACCGCCGAACGCACACCGGGTTCGACCAGGACCCGCCACCCGGTCTGCCGGGCCAACCGCCCCAGCACCCGGGTGACCGGCCAACCGGGGATCGCGGCATCATGACGGTCCTTGGACGCCCTCCACACCAGCACGGGAGCAACCTCATTGGTCGCCGCCTCAACGGCCATGAAGCCGCCAAGGACCGTCGCCAGCAGGTAAAGGCACCGGAACACGGGGCGGATCGTAGCGGATCGGAGGCGGTCCGCCACTTCCGGAACCGCCTCGGGGAATCCCACTTGAGTTGAAGCGACGTGTACGTACTTTCGTCGGAGTCCATCAAATCGCATGAACGGCATTGAACCACAGAACCGGAGGTCGTTCCTGAGGGGTCTGGGAACGGCGGTCGCCCTGCCCTTCCTCTCTTCCGCGCCATCGGTGCGGTTGCTCGGTGCGGGAGCCGCGGCGGCCAAGGCGCCACTGCGCATGGCGTTCGTGTACATCCCGAACGGGGCCAACATGGTGGACTGGACGCCCAAGGCCGAGGGAAGCGACTTCGAGCTGCCACGGATCCTCCAGCCGCTTTCGGCGGTCCGGAACCAGGTTTCGGTGCTCAGCGGCCTGGCCCATCAGAAGGCGTTCCCCAATGGCGACGGAGCCGGCGACCATGCCCGGGCTTCGGCCACGTTCCTGACAGCCGCCCAGGCGCGCAAGACGCAGGGTTCGGACATCCATGTCGGCGTCTCGGTCGACCAGCTCGCGGCCCAGCGCATCGGCAACAACACGCTGTTCCCCTCGCTCGAGCTCGGCACCGACCGCGGCCAGCTTTCCGGCCAGTGCGATTCCGGCTACAGCTGCGCCTATTCCTTCAACATCGCCTGGCGTTCCCCGTCCTCGCCGCTGCCGCCGGAGGTCGATCCCAAGCTGGCCTTCGAAAGGCTCTTCGCCCACGGCGACCCCAACGAGACCGCCGAGATGCGCGCCCGGAAGCTGGAACGGCGTTCGAGCATCCTGGACTTCGTCCTTGAGGACGCCCGGCGCCTCCACGGGAAGCTCGGCCGCAACGACCAGCGCAAGCTCGACGAGTACATGACCGCGGTCCGCGACGTGGAGCGCCGCATCGAGATGGCGGACAAGGTTGGACACGACATCCCCGACGAGACCCGTCCGAAGGGTGTTCCGGCCCGCTACGAGGACCACGCCAAGCTGATGTTCGACATAATGACCTTGGCGTTCCGCACC
>CAIYXO010000760.1 GCA_903930165.1 uncultured Verrucomicrobiota bacterium
CCTCCCGAGAAACTCGGCGGGTACCGGTTCAGCGGGGGTAGAGGAGGTACGGACGGCGCAGGGACTCGAACTTCCGGAGGTCCTCCTCGAACGAGGCGATCTCCGCGGCGAGGTCGCCGCCGGACTCAAGGACCTTCCGCGTCCGGTCGGTTCCCATGAGGCGGTCGAAGGTCGTGGCCTGGAAGGTGAGTTGTCCCGGATGGAGTGCGCGGATCTGTTCGAGGATGCGCAGGGTGGTGACGACCGAACGGAACGCGGCGCGGTCGGTGACGTGGATCTGACATCCGCCGCAGAGCGCCTTCGCGTGCTTCGAGAAAGTTGGGGTGAACCAAGCCTCGCGGAAGCGGACCCCGGGCAGGCGGAGGGCGTTGAGGCGCTCGGTCAACGCCGGCGCGTCGATCCAGGGGGCGCCGAACAGCTCGAACGGACGCGTGGTTCCGCGGCCTTCGGAGAGGTTCGTTCCCTCCAGCAGGACCTGTCCGGGATAGACGAAGGCCGTGTCCGGGGTCGGCATGTTCGGGGAGGGCTGGATCCAGGGCAGGCCGGTCTCCTCGGGCGCTCCGGAGGGATTCCAGCCGGACATCGGGATCACGGTGAGGTCCGCCGGCTTGGCGAGGAAACGCCCGTTGAACAGGCGCGCCAGTTCGCCGGCGGTCATGCCGTGGCGCATCGGCACGGGATGGATGCCCACCAGCGAGACGAAGCGGGGCGCCTCGAGGACGGGGCCTTCCATCACCGTTCCGCCGAGCGGATTGGGGCGGTCGAGCACCACGACCGGGATGCCGTTCTCGGCGCAGGCCTCCATGGTCTTGGAGAGCGTGCCGACGTAGGTGTAGGCGCGGGAGCCGACATCCTGGATGTCGAACACCATCACGTCGATGCGTTCGGCGACGGTGGCGTTGGTGGGGAATCCCTCGGCCCCGCGGACCGTGCCGGCGATGTTGGTCAGCATCGCGCCGGTGGGCTTGAAGGTCTTTCCGTAGAGGCTGAACAGCGGAAGCCGCAGGACGGGATCCCACTGGAAGCCGACCTTGTCGCCGGCCTGCGCGTTTCCGCGGACGCCGTGTTCGGGTCCGTAGAGGGCGACGAGCTGGAGGCCTTCGACGGAACGGAGCGCGGCGGGCAGCGGTTCGAGCGAGCGGGTGACGCCGGTGGGGTTGGTGACCAGGCCGATGCGTTTCCCGCGCAGCGGCGACGGGTCGGTGGCGATGAGGACATCCGCCCCGGTGCGGACGGAACCGTCCCCGGCGGCGAGAGCGAAGGCGACCGGCAGGGATGCGGCGAGGATGCGCAGGGCGATGCGGAGGTTCATGGGGTCTTCGCGGCGGATTCGGCGTCGGGTCGTCGGGTGCGGCTCCGACGGAGCTGCAGCATCCAGTCCCCGGTGGCCTCGCGCAGGGTGCGGCGGGACGGCTCGGGAAGTCCCGCGGGATCGAACCGGAGCCGGTAGTGGAGCCGGAGGAGCGGCAGGACGGAAGCGGTGCGGCCCGGGTGGGAGCGTTCGATCCGGTGGAGCCAGGATTCCAGGGTCTCGCCTCGGCGACGTTCGTGTCCCTCGCGTTCGAGTTGGCGGACCACGTCGTAGAACTCGGAGTCCGAGCCCTGGGCGGGTCCGGTTGCGAGGCCCTTGCCGGTCTTGCCCCCGCGCCAGTTGCGTCGGCGCAGGACCTGGAAGAGCAGCCAACACGCGACGAGGGCGATTCCGCCGAAGAGCCATCGCTGGGGGGAAGAAAGCCCGTTCCTCAGCCGGTTCCACTCGAAGACCACGCGTTGGAAGAGATCCTGGATCGGCTGCCACCAGGCGCTTTCCTTCGATTCGATCTCGGACCACGAAGGCGGCGTGGTGTCGACGTCCCGCCAGGCGCCGTCGATCCAGGCCAGGGTCCAGGCGTGGGCGTGACGTTGGCGGACGGGGATCCAGCGGCTGCCGCCTTCGCGGTCGGGGACGGCCCAGCCGACGACATAGCGGGCGGGAATGCCGGCCTGGCGGAAGAGGAGCGTGGTGGCGGTGGCGAAGTATTCGCAGTGGCCGCGGCGGTTGGTGAGGAGGAACGACTCCAGGGTGGAGTTGGTCGGCCCGGCGCGACGGTCGATTCCGCGGTAGAGGGCGTACTCGAAGCGCTCGAGGAAGAACCGTTCGAGACGGCGTCGGACCTCGGTCGCCGTGGAACCCGCGACGAGTCCGCATTCCTCCGCGACCTTCCTGAGCACCGCCGTCTCCGAGTCGGGCAACGTCAGGTCCACCTCCGAGGGCGGCGGCAGCGGGCGCGGCGTGTTTCCGTGGTGCAGGGTGACGGGGGCGAAGGTGAGGTCGGTGAGCAGGAACATGCCGAGCGCGTTCGTCGCGAGGAGGTCGGCCGGGACCGGATCGATGACCTGGAGTCCCGGCGGCGTGGGCAGGAGACGGCGTCGGCCGGGTTGCAGCCAGAGCCGGAGCGGGGCGAGTCCGTTGGTCTCGGGACCGACGACGAACGCGCCTTCGAGGGTGGAGGGCGTGAGATCCCCGAAATCCGCGCCGGTGGGATTCTGCCAGACGGTGCGGCGGTAGGATGAGTAGATGGCGTCGCGGAGCAGTTCGACCGGGGGATTGGTGGGATCCGACTCGATGCGGAAGGCCACCGCGCCGGAGCCCTTGCCGACGCCGATGCGGCCGATGGAGGTGCGGCTTTCCGAGGGGTTGGCATCGCGCTGGAAGAGGCGGCTGAGCACCCGGGACTCCATGTCGCGCCACCAGGCGGCGGCGGGCTGGAGGGGGCGGTGGCCGAACAGGGC
>CAIYXO010000761.1 GCA_903930165.1 uncultured Verrucomicrobiota bacterium
GACGGGCCGTCTCGATGTCGTGCTGCATGTCCCCGATGAAGACCGTTTCCAACGGATCGAGGCCGTTCTCCTCGAGGACATGGCGGATCCGTTCCATCTTGTCGTGGACTCCGAGATACGAGCGGTCGAGGTATCTCCCGAATCCCGTGGCCCGGTCCTGGACCTCGAAATGCTCGGGATGCACCGCGCTCAGGAGGAAGGTCCGGAAGCCCTTCTCGCGGCAGAACCTCAGGAAGTCCTCCGCATGGGGCAGGGGAACCACGGACTCCTGCACCTGCCGGAAGCGTTCGTGGAACCAGGCCTCGAGCTGCGGCAGCGGCACGTGGGGGACGCGCTGTTCGTAGAATCCGCGGAACGGAAGCCGGAACTCCGTCCGGAAGTCGTCCAAGGTCATGGGCTCGACCCCGGAACGCTCGAAGGCGTGGTTCGAGGCGCGCCAGACCGCCGGCAGGTCGTCCACCAGCGTTCCGGACCAGTCGAAGATCACGTTTCGGATCACGGGCCGATCCTATGGTGGAATGCGGGCCGGTCCAAACCCACAAGTCGCCGGTTCCCCAAGCCTGGGCTCACCGGCCTGCCTCCCGCGACATCAACAACCTCCAGGCGGCCTGCATCGAAGGGAACGCCAGATCCTCGGCCGAGACATCGGCAGGATCGTGCCAGTCCGCGGAACCCACTTCCTCCGGATCGATCCGCAGCTCCCGGTCGGCGGTGGTTGCCGTGAAGAACAGGTCGAGCACCGGATAGGTGATGTCGCGGAACCTGTACTGGTTGGGTTGGGAACAGAGGAAGCGGACCTGTTCCAGGCGGATCCCCAGTTCCTCCGCGATCTCCCTGCCGACGGCCATCTCGGCCCGTTCGCCGATGTCGATGAACCCGCCGGCCGGGGCGAGCAGGCCCTTCGCCGGATCCTTTCCCCGCCGGATCAGCAGCGTGCGACCGTCTTCACGCCGGATGAACACCGCGACGGCGGCTGCGGGATTGAAATAGTAGCGGAAACCGCAGCCGGGGCAGTCGAAGGGCTGCCCCGGAGACCCGGGGGCGGATGTCCTCGGTCGGGCGCAGCGGGGACAATGGAGGAAGAATTCCGAGGGGTGCATCGCTTGGATGCCGCGGCGACTTCGGGATTTTCACCCGCCCGGTCCCGCGACAGGGTGGAGACATGCTCAGCCGAAGGGAGTTCTTGCGCAACGCAACGGTCGCGGCCGCCGCGACCGCCGCCGGCTGCTCCGGTCTGGTGGCGACGGATGGAATCATCGACACACACACCCATTTCTACGACCCGACCCGGCCTGCCGGCGTTTCCTGGCCCCCGGAAGGGGATCCTGTCCTCCAACGCCCGGTTCTCCCTCCCGAATACCGCCGCATCGCCGAACCGCTGGGAATCACCGGGACCGTGGTCGTCGAGGCGAGCCCGCGTGACGAGGACAACGAGTGGATCCTCGACCTCGCGGACCGGGATCCGTTCCTTCTCGGCTTCATCGGGTTCCTCCATCCCGGCCGGCCCGGATTCAGGGAGAGGCTGGAGAGGCTGGCCCGCCGGCCGAAGTTCCGCGGGATCCGTGTCGGAGGTTGGAACGAAGGCCTTCGGCCGTCGGATCCCGCATGGATCAAGGACCTCGAACGCGTCGGGGAACTCGGGCTGACGGTCGACCTCCTGGTGGGTCCACGGGAAATGCCCGCGGTGGAGCAGTTGGCGGCGCGGATTCCCCGGCTGTCCTTCGTGGTGGACCATTGCGCCAACATCCGCATGGGGCCGCCTCCCCACGAATCCGCCTGGGTGGACGGCATCGTCGCCTGCCACTATCGCGACAACGTCTTCATGAAGCTCTCCGGACTCGTCGAGGGAACCGGTCGATCCGACGGCTCGGCGCCGCGTGGGCTGGAAGCCTACCGCCCCGTCCTCGACACACTGTGGCGGGTGTTCGGAGAAGACCGACTGATGTTCGGCTCGAATTGGCCCGTGTCCTCGCGGTTCGCGCCTTTCGCCACGGTGCTCGGAATCCTGGATGACTACCTGAAGCCCATGGGCCAAGGTGCCCGGCGAAAGGTGCTGGCCCGCAACGCCGCCCGGATCTACGGACTCCAGCCCCTCGGTTCCCCGAAGCCATGAAGACTTCCCTCGTCGCCTCCCTCTTCCTCTCGTGCGTCGCCTCCCTGGACGCCGCGTCGCTGCTCCTGAAGAACGCGACGGTCTTCACGGTCAGCGGACCGGTGCTGACCAACGCCCCGGTCCTGGTCCGTGACGGCCGCATCGTTTCCGTGGGTGCCGCAACCGGTGGCGCGGACCGCGTGGTGGACCTCCAGGGACTTCGCCTCTTTCCCGGGCTGATCACGCCGACCTCCGTGCTCGGCCTCCAGGAGATCGATGCCCTCCGTCAATCGAAGGACACCACCGAGGTCGGGGAGTTCACGCCCGACGTGGCCGCGTGGATCGCCGTGAACCCGGACAGCGAGCTCATCCCCGTGGCCCGCGCCGGAGGCTACACCCACGTCCAGGTGGTCCCCTTGGGCGGCATCGTCTCCGGTTCGAGCGCCGTGATCCGCCTGCGGGGCTGGACCATCGAGGACCTCACGGTGGAGCCGCGCTGCGCCCTCCATGTGCGCTGGCCCTCGTTTTCGGTCGACACCACCCCCAAGGAGACCGCCGGCAACAAGGACTCCTGGAAATCGGTCGAGGATCAGAACAAGGAGCGCGACAAGGTTCTCCGCCGGATCGACGAGTTCTTCGACCAGGCCCGGGCCTATGACGAGGCGAAGAAGGCCGCCGGGACCGGTCCGTTCCAGGTGGTTCCCGCCTGGGAGGCCATGTTGCCGTTCGTCCGGCGCGAGCGCCCCGTCTGGGTCCACGCCGACGAGGTGCGTCAGATCCGGTCCGCTGTCGCCTGGCTGTCGCGACGGAAGTTCACCGGGGTCATCGCCGGCGGGCGCGACGCCTGGCGCGAAGCCTCACTGCTTGCCGCAAACGGCGTGGCGGTGGCCTACGAGCACGTCTTCACCCAACCTCCCCGCGACGTCGATCCCTACGATGTCCAGTTCTCGGCGCCGGCGATCCTTGCCGCTTCGGGTGTGACGGTGGCGTTCACCGAGGGCACGGACCGCTTCGGGGCCAGCAGCATCCGCAACGTCCCACACGCCGCCGCGCAGGCCCGTGCCTTCGGCCTTTCCCATGCGGAGGCCGTCCGTGGTCTGACGCTTTATCCGGCCCGGATCCTCGGAATGGCCGACCGCCTCGGTTCCATCGAAGCGGGTCGCGAGGCCACGTTGATCGCCTTGGATGGAGACGTCCTCGACATCCGGTCCAACGTCCGCCGGATGTGGATCGCCGGCGAGGAGATGGACCTCTCCTCCCGTCATACCCGCCTCAACGACCGGTACCGGAGCCGTCCCCGTCCGACTCCCTGACCGGTTTCCCGCTCCCGCAGTCGGAGGGGAAGGGAAGGAGGGCAAAAGAAAAACGGCACCCGAAGCCGGGTGCCGTTTTCTTGCAAGTTGTCGGAAGTGATTCCCCCGATCAGGCGGTCGGATTTCCGGTGGAGCCCTTGTCGGGTTCCGACTCGGGTTCCGCGGCAGCGCCTTCGTCGTCGGTGCCACCCTGGTCCGACTCCGGTTCCTGGGTCGCGGCGATGTCGGCCGGGGTCACCGCGGACTCGGCCTGGGCCTCGGCGGCGCCCTCCGTGCCCGCCTCGGTGGCGGCTCCGGTCTCTGCAGCCGGACTTTGGGCGCCAGCCTGGGAAGGGCC
>CAIYXO010000762.1 GCA_903930165.1 uncultured Verrucomicrobiota bacterium
AATATGTCGGATTCCTGTACTTCCGTGTCACCCCCTCCCCCCGCCGACCCTTCCTCGACTTCGCCCTGACGAATTCCCGGCCGTCGCTGACCCTGCGCGGGTTGCCGCCGCGGAGTTACCGGATCGAGGGTTCGACCAACCTGGCGGGCTGGACGCGGCTCGGGGAGTTGTCCATGGGCGAGGACGGCAATGCGCCGGTGCCCGACGCCTGGCTCGCCACCAACACCACCCAGTTCGTCCGCTTCGTCCCGCTTCCATAGAATCCTTTGCCACGGAGACTCTCGGGCGGGGGATCGGCCGACTCCGGTTCCGCGAAAATCCGTGGAATCCGTGTCCACCTCGGACCGGCCTTCGGAGGGATCGGGATGGCCCGGCATCAGGATTTTCCTGAGGGGCCCACGCTTGCCTCGTTTCTCTTGGGAACGTTTTCTTTGGCGTGGTCCCGCCAAGCTCCGGATTGCACGTCCGGATCCGCAGGCCGCTCGGTTGCGAATCAAGATGTCCGAAAGTGTTCCCACTCCGGTCCCGGAAGACGGCGGCGCCTTTGCCTTGCCGGTGCAGCTGCCGTTGGAGGCGCTGGCCAGCGAGGCGGCGCTGCTCGACGGCAATGGGCGTCTCTTGGAGGTGAACTCCGCCTGGCGACGGCTCTTCACGGGCGCCCTGCCGGATCCGGAGGCCTTTCTTCCGGGGCGTGGCTTCATGGAGGACTGCGGACTGAGCACCCGCGTCCTGGGCACGCCGCCGCCGCCGGCCCATTGCGTCGAGGGGATGATCCAGGTTTTCCGGGGCGAGCGGAAGGAGGCCATGGGTGAGCTCCCGTTCCGGGTTGGTGACGATCCCCGATGCTTCCGCGTGCTTGCCCGCTCGCTGGGTTCCGGCGGGACGCTGCTCCAGCTCGTGGACATCTCGGACCAACGTGTCGCCGAGATGGCCCTGCGTGAATCCGTCCGCGAGCTCTCCGACTTCAAGGCGGCCCTGGACTGCCACTCGATCGTCGCGGCCACCGACGCAGCCGGCCGGATCACCTACGTCAACGACCTCTTCTGCCTCATCTCCGGCTATACCCGGGAGGAACTGGTCGGGCAGGACCACCGGCTGCTGAACTCCGGCTGCCACCCATCGACGTTCTTCCGCGACATGTGGAAGACCATTGCGCGTGGGAATGTCTGGAAGGGCGAGATCTGCAACCGCGCCAAGGCGGGACACCTGTACTGGGTGGCCACCACCATTGTGCCATTCCTCGGCGGCGACGGGAAGCCGGTGCAGTTCGTGGCGATCCGGAACGACATCACCGAGCTGCGTGCCGCTGAGGAACGGGTGGCGGAACAGGCGGCGCTGATCGACGAGGCACGGGACGCGATCCTGGTGCGGGGACTCGACCAGAAGGTGCTGTTCTGGAGCAAGGGAGCGGAGCGGATGTACGGATGGACCGCGTCGGAGGCCCTCGGTCGGCCGGCCGACCAGTTGCTCCAAGCCGATCCCGAGCGCTTCCACGCCGCGGACGCGGCGGTGCGTGCCCATGGGGAATGGAGCGGCGAGATCCCGGTGGCCTCAAAGTCCGGACATCGGCTGATGGTGGACAGCCGTTGGACGTTGTTGCGGGACGGGGAGGGCCATCCGAAGTCGATCCTGACGATCGACACGGACGTGACGGAGAGGAAGAAGCTGGAGCA
>CAIYXO010000763.1 GCA_903930165.1 uncultured Verrucomicrobiota bacterium
CCAGGGCCAGGCCGAGCGCCATCCCGGCCACCGACGCGTTCAGCAGGAACGGCGTGCCGGTCAGGGCTGCGACCGCGGGGGCCACCGCGAGCACGGCGAACGCGCCAAGCACCACTCCCGGCACCGCCGAGATCTGCTCGACCGCGGCCCGCACCCACCAGGGCGTCCGGCGGCCCCCCAGGAGACAAACATGGACCGCGGCGGCGATGGCGAGGGGAACACCGAGCAACATGGCGATGACCGTCACCTTCAGGCTGCCGACGACCAGGGGAACAAGGTTGTATTTGGGCGAAACCGGTCCCGGCTGCCAGACGAAGGCCGGCTCCTCGTGACCTTCCCATTGGAACGGGAGAAACAGCCGTCGAATCGAGGTCACACCGGGATCCGCCCCTCCACGTCTCTCTTCGGCAAGCACCTCCGCACGCACCTCGATCAGCAGACGCAGCGTCTCCCGGTCCTTGGACCGGAATTCCTCCTCGGACAAGCCGAGAAAGGCACGCACGCGCTCGGGCGGAGTCGCCTCCAAGTCGTCCGGCCCCAGGATCACGACGCCGGGAACCGATGCCTGGGGTCCGGTCAGGACAGGCAGCGCCTCCGCCAATACGAATCCGAAGACCAGCAGGACCAGCAGTCCCACCAGCGCGGCCGAGGCGGCAATCGACCTCTCCGCCAAAGTCTCCAGGAGCCTTTGGAACCTGGGCCTGTCGGCGGGGAGGCCGTCGCCCGGAGTTGGTTCACCCGATGTCACGAAGGCGGAAAGATCGCGGGTGGAACCCGGAATGGAAAGCGCACGGAAGGACTCACGGAGATGTCGGTGCGAGGGGGAAGCATCCCAGCGCGGACACCATCGACTGCCCCTGGGATCCGCGGATCCAGCCGAGCCAGGCATCCACGGATCCGGACTGCCGTCGGGGATTCACGTAGAGGTAGAGGCGCCGGGAAAGCGGGTAGCGCCCGGAACGCACCTCGGCCTCGTTCGCCTCCACGGGGGCGTCCGCATCGGTTTTCCGGAGCCTCAGTCGGCGCGTCCCGCCCCGCAGCGATCCCGTTCCATACCCGATCCCGTTGGGATCGCGGCCGACCGCGCCGACGATCTGGGAGGTGCCCTGCAGCATCAGCACCGAGTCGAAGTAGTCGGCATCCTTGAGGACGGCCTCCTTGAAATGCTCATAGGTGCCCGAGCTGTTCTCGCGTCCGTAGACGGTGATCGGTCCGGGCCTCCCGCCGACGTCGCTCCAGTCGCGGAGACGGCCGCGGTAGATTCCCGAGAGCTGCTCGAGGGAAAGCGATTCGACGGCGTTCGACGGATGCACATGGACCACGATGGCGTCCAGCGCCACCTGAACCTCGACGGGGCGGGCCCCGAAGTTCCTCACGCAGGTCTCGACCTCGCGGGCCCGCAATCGGCGTGAACAGGTGGCGACGTCGGCGGTCCCGTTGAGCAGTGCGGCCACACCGGTTCCGGTGCCACCTCCGTTCACCTCGATGGAGACCCCGGGATGGGCCGCCATGTAGGACTCCGCCCAGCGGTCCGCGAGCGAAAGGAGGGTGTCGGAGCCTTGGACGGTGATGTCCGCCGCAGCGAGACCTCCCGGCCGGAAGGCCGACGCCAACAAAAGCGCCAGCAGCGCCAGTGCCGGAATTCGTCGCCGTGCATCCATCGGAATCGAGGGGTTCCCGTTCAGATGTTGGTTCCGCTCCAACCGAACTTCGCGCGCAAGGTGCTGAAGAACGTGGTGCCTTCCGGCCGGAGCAGGCGGACCGAGTCCGGAGCGCGGCGGATGGAAACGGTGTCGCCGGCCCCCAGTTCCGTCTGCTGCTGCCCGTCCGCCGCCAACGTGGCCACAAGACGACGGCTGAGGGTCTTCACGGTCACCACCGACTGCAGGTTCACGACGACGGGCCGGATGGAGAGCGTGTGGGGGCAGATGGGGGTGAGGGTCATGACGTCGGCGTCGGGGCTGACAATGGCTCCGCCCGCCGCGAGGGAATAGGCCGTCGATCCGGTCGGGGAACTGGCGATGAGGCCGTCGCAGCGGTACCGGGTGAGCAGTTCCCCGTTCACCGAGACCTCCAGTTCGATGAGTCGGGAGGCGAGGCCGCGGCTGAGGACG
>CAIYXO010000764.1 GCA_903930165.1 uncultured Verrucomicrobiota bacterium
ATGGCCGGTTTGGGCGTTTGGGATTTCGCCGTCGCTGACTAACGACCCGAGAGGCAAGCGATCGGGCTCAAGAACATTTCGGTGTAATAAATGTTTCGTTTAATACCGGGTTTTGCACCCAGGCGTTTCTCAATAACCCGGACCCGGCGGGAATGTTGCAGAATTCAGCAGGGAAAGAAGGAACCATAGGGACACGTCCGTTGGCTTCCAGGATGGCGAGGCGATGCCTCTGGCTCACAAGCAACGATTTCTCCGCGGTAAGGATTGAGGCGAAAATCCATCGTAGGTGGACGTTTCTCTTGCGGTAAGAACTGGCGCCCTCGGCTCACCTGGGACCCGTGCGTATCCATGTCTTCGGCCAAAAGCGCGAGCGGACTCGCGCACTCCACGACGCTCGCGCGACCTTGCGACCTAACTGTCCGCGGAAATGTTTAGCCCCTTCAGGGCTTGAATCCGATGGGGCTAGGACCCGGGGCCCTGCCCCGGGCTATCGTATCTCGCCCCGTTGGGGTTAAAGAAGGTGGATGATGGGTTAAAGGGTTAATTGGGGAAACGGAGAACGCTCAACGTTCGACTTTCAACGCTCATGTCTCATCGGTGAGCGTTGAAAGTTGAACGTTGAAAGTTGAGCGTTCCGCGCGTCATCACGTCGGTGTTGGAAAGTTTGTCCGCTGAAACGACCCTCGATGCCTCCACAGGCAGGTTCCAGTAGCCCGAAACCCGACGCCCATCCCGATCTCCCCGCTCCCGGCTCATCGCCCGTAACTCGGTGGGCTTGGGCCGCCAGGGCTCTTGGACTAGGATGTCGCCACATGAGTCCGCTGTCGTTGCGTGAAGTCCATTCGGAGCTGGGGGCCCGGTTCACCGAACTCGTCGGCATGGAGGCGGTCGCCGACTACGGCGATCCCGCGGCCGAGCATGCCGCGCTGGGCAACGCCGTCGGAATCATCGACCTCTCTTTCCGCGGACGTCTCTGCCTGACCGGCTCGGACCGCGTGCGTCTGCTGCACGGGCAGGTGACCAACGACATCCAGCGGCTGAAGACCGGCGACGGCTGCTACGCCGCCTTCACGTCGCCCAAGGGGAAACTCCAGGCCGACGTGAACGTCTACGCCCTCGCGCAGGAACTGCTCCTCGACGTGGAGCCGGGTCTGGTCCCGATGCTTCAGGCGCGGTTCGACCACCACATCGTGGCCGACGACGTCCAGGTGGTGGACGTGGCACCCTACTACGGCCTGATCTCGATCCAGGGTCCCTTGGCGGCAAGGCTTCCCGCCAAGCTCGGCGTGGGATTGGAAATCCCCGAGGCGCCCCATTCCGTCCGGCACGTTTCCGAGCCGGCGATCGGGGACCTCTACCTGGCCCGCTGTTCCCGGACCGGCGGCGATGGCTTCGACCTCTTCGTCCCGTCCGACGCCATGGCGATGGTCTTCGACCGGTTGTTGCTGGCGGCGAAACAGGAAGGCGGACGCGCGGTCGGTTGGACCGCCCTGGACCTCGCGCGCGTCGAGGCCGGGATCCCGCGGTTCGGGGTGGACATGGACGAGTCGAACCTGCCTCCCGAGGCGGGCCTCGACCGTGACGGGATCAGCTACAGCAAGGGCTGCTACATCGGCCAGGAGACCATCGCGCGCCTGCGCACCTATGGCCAGGTGGCGAAGGCCCTGCGCGGACTCCGGCTCGAAGGGGATCCGGCGAACCTGCCGGCCAAGGGCGACCGGTTGCTGAAGGAGGGGCGTGAGGTCGGCTACCTGACCAGCATCGTCCGGTCGCCGACCGCGGGTCCGGTGGCCCTGGGATATGTCCGACGGGAGAGCAACACCCCGGGAACCGCGCTGACGGTGCGGGCCGCCGGTGGTGAGATCGCGGCGACGGTGGTGCCGCTGCCATTTGTTGCGCGCGGTTGACCCCGGGGAGGCGGCCGCGGGCCCGAAACGTCAGGGACCGCTCGCCCGTTCGCTTGACCGGGCGAGCGGTTCCAGACGACAACTTCGCGGATGTCTACCCGCGTTCTTCTCCAGGCCGGCGCGCTGGTCGCCGCCGCCGCGCTCGCCTTCACCGGCTGCAAGTCGCCCGAAACCCGCGCCAAGGAGGCCGGCTACGTCCCGCTCTTCGACGGCAAGTCCCTCGCCGGATGGTCCGGCCTGCCGGAACTCTGGTCGGTGCAGGACGGCGCCATCACCGGCACCACCACCAAGGAGTCGCCGCTCAAGAACAACACCTTCCTGGTCTGGACCAACGGCACGGTCGGCAACTTCGAGCTGCGGCTGAAGTACCGGGTGTTCAACGGCAACTCGGGCATCCAGTACCGCAGCAAGCTGGTGGACGCCGACAAGTTCATCGTGGGCGGCTACCAGGCCGACCTCGAGGCCGGGAAGACCTACAGCGGCATCCTCTACGAGGAACGCGGACGCGGCATCCTCGCCGAGCGCGGCCAGCGGACGGTCATCACCGACAACGGCGGCGCCACCAAGATCGGCGTCATCGGGAAGCTCGCCGAGTCCAAGGACCTGCAGTCGTCGATCCTCGACGAGCAGTGGAACGACTACACCATCGTCGCCGACGGCAACCACCTGATGCACTTCATCAACGGCCGCATGACCGTCGACGTCATCGACCAGCAGGCCTCCAAGGCCGCGAAGGACGGCGTGCTCGCCCTGCAGATCCATGTCGGCCCGCCGATGCGCGTCCAATTCCGCGACATCCAGCTCAAGCCGCTGGAGTAGTTCCGGGCTCCATGTCCGACGAACGGTTTCGGGGCGGGACTTCGGTCCTGCCCCTTTTTCGTTTCCGGCGGGCCCGGGCATCGATCGGGCGCATTCGTGATTCCCGATTCCCCGCAGGTCGCCGCGGCCGCCAGGCTGCGGTCTGCCTTATTTCAAGATTCCTGATCAAAGCGGAAGGGATCACCACGCAAAGAAGCCGCCAAGGCATCCGTGATTACCGATCCCCGATTACCGATCTCCAGCAAGTAGCTGCGGCCGCCAGGCCACGGTTTTCATCCATTGCCTGGTCCCGACCCGGATCGGGAAGCCGGATCAGAAACCGACGGGAACGCCTTCGAGCGCCGCGATCAGGCGGTCGATGAAGGGATGCTGGGCCGGCTTCATGCGGGCCTTGGCGCTTTCCGGGGTGAAGAAGCCCGCGCGATCGATCTCGGGCCACAACGCCCAGGCGCCGGAGCCCGGCGGCCACTCGATGTTGACCTGGTTGCTGCGGATGCCCTCGTGCTCGTCCCAATCGCCGTGGAACCCCCAGGCATGGACGGTCTTGCCGCCCCGCTGCCGGATTGACCCCAGCTCGATGTAGGGTCCGGCGGGTGCGATGCCGACCTCCTCCATGAACTCGCGGGTGGCGGCGTCCAACGGCTCCTCGCCCGGTTCGATCTCGCCCTTGGGAATCGTCCAGATGCCATGGTCCCGATGCGGAAACCAAGGGCCGCCCGGATGCGCGATGAAGACCTCCAAGCGCCCGTCTCGGAGACGGTACATCAACAGTCCGGCGCTGACCCGGGAGCGACGCATGGCTGGGGGTGAAACGCTACTTTCTGGATACGGGAAGGCCACAATCCGATGAAGCGGGCACCAACTCGGACGCGCCTCCTTACACAGACCTATGCCAAATGCCCGAACGTTCCGCAACCACGGCGTCGCGCCGAATGCGGTGGAGCCAAGGCGGACCTCACGCAAACGAGCCAAGGCATCCGTGATTCCGGATCCGGGATTGCCGATTTCCGGCCAGTAGCCGCGGCTACCAAGCTGCGGTCGCCTCTCCGTTTCCCATTCCCGATCCCGGAGACGGAAACGGATCTCGCGCAGATTCTCCAAGGTGCCAAGGAGAACCGAACGCCGGGGGCGAACACGATTCGGCATGCGCTTCTGTCGCTCGAGTCCTCGGGTTCCCCTCCCGTTCCTCAGCGGCTTTGCGGCTTGGTGTGCCGGTCCCTTCGCCATCGATCGGTACAGGTCCGCGCACGGGTCCGGGATCGGGGAATAGAGGAAGACCGCAGCCTGGCGGCCGCGGCTACCTGCAGGAAGTCGCGAATCGCAGATCCGGAATCACGAATGCCTGCACCCGTCGAACGGTTTCGGCTAGGCTCCGTCGCCGCCCGCATGACGCCGATCTACGCCGACCACAACGCGACCACCGCGCCGGATCCCGCGGTGAGGGCGGCCATGGAGCCGTTCCTGTCCGGCTGGTGGGGCAATCCCTCCAGCATCCACCGCATCGGCCGCGAGGCGCGGGCCGCGCTCGACGAGTTCCGCTACCGCATGGCTGCCGCCTGGGGCTGCAAGCCTTCCGAGGTGGTCTTCACCGGCGGCGGCACCGAGTCCAACAACCTGGCCCTGCTCGGCACGACACGTCTCCTGCGCGGACGCGGACGCCACATCGTCGCCTCGGCGATCGAGCACCATGCCGTCCTCCACACCCTGCGCTACCTCGAGCGCCACGAGGGGTTTACACTCTCGATCGTGCCCGTGGACTCCCACGGCCGCGTGGACCCGGACTCGGTGGTGTCGCTGCTGCGACCGGACACGATCCTGGTCTCGGTGATGGCGGCGAACAACGAGGTCGGAACGCTTCAGCCCGTGGCCGAGATCGGACGGCAGTGCCGGGAACGCGGCGTGGTGTTCCACTGCGACGCGGTCCAGGCGTTCGGCAAGCGGCCCTTCGCGGGCATCGGGCAGTTCGAGGCGGACCTGGTCCCGGTGTGTGCCCACAAGTTCCACGGACCCAAGGGCGCCGGGGCGTTGTACATCCGGTCGCCGCTCCTGCCCCATCCCATCCAGCACGGGGGCGCCCAGGAGAACGAACGCCGTGGCGGAACCGAGAACCTCGCCGCGATCGCCGGCCTGGTGGAAGCCTTCGAGCGATTCGTGCCGGTTCCGGTGTTCCGCGAGGAACCGCTGCGCGCCTGGACCGGGCGCCTCGCGGAGGTGCTCCGGGGAATCCCCGGGGTCGTCCTGCGCGGCCATCCGGAGGAGCGCCTCGCCAACACCCTCGCCTTCACCGTCGAGGGCACCGACAGCATCGCGCTGCTCGCCAACCTGGACCTGGAGGGCGTCTGCGCCTCCAGCGGTTCCGCGTGCACCGCCGGTTCGGTCGAGCCCAGCCACGTGCTCCAGGCCATGGGCGTGCCCGACGCCGAGGCCAACGCCCTCGTCCGCCTCTCCTTCGGAAGGGACAACGTCCCCGCCGAGATCGAACACGTCGCCGGGATCCTTCCCGAGGTCATCCATCGGTCCCGCGGCTGACGTCCTTCAACAGCGAGCCCGGCTTCGCCGGCCCCACCCACTCGGAGGGGTCGTCGGCGAAGTCCGCGAACAACGCCCCGTGGCGGTCGGCGGGGATCGGCAGGAAGGTGCCCGTGGCCTCGGCGGCGGTCGCGCCCGAGGCGTCCACCAGCCGGGCGGTCGTCCGGAAGAGGCGCCCACGGCGGTTCTCCGCCAGTTCCGCGAAGGCGGTGAGCGCGGCGCCCGGCGACACGGGCCGCACGAAACGCACGTTCAATTCCGCCGCGAAGGCGAACGACCGGGTGTTCACGCCGATCACCCAGGCCATCATCTCGTCCAGCACCGTGGTGATGAGCCCGCCGTGGACCACGCCGCTGAAGCCGGCGTGCTCGGGACGGAAGACGACCGCGGCGCGGACCCGGCGTCCGTCGGAATGCAGGTCCAGCCCGAGGCCGGCCGGGTTGTGGTAGCCGCACACGAAACATCCGCGCGTGCGGGGCAGGCGGCGGAACTCCTGGGAGGACGCCCCGGCGGCTTGGGGATCGCCGTTCATGGAAGGGGGCGCGCGACGTAGAGCCCGCCGGCGAGGAGTACGATCAGGCCGAAGTAGGCGATGCCCATGTTGAGCTTCTGGCCGGGGTCGATGGCGTAGTACCGCTGCTCGAAGGTGTCCCGCTCGCGGAACAGGGAGAACAGGCGAGGCAGGCCGGTCAGGAGGATGTAGATCGAGACGACCGGAAGGCTGCGCTGGACCACCGCGGTGAAGACGATGAAGGCCGCCATCAGGGCGTAGCCCGGGATCCAGAGCCAGGGGGAGATCGCGGTGACGATGCGGCCGCCGTCGAGGAAGCCGGCGGGCGCGAGGTTGAAGAGGTTCAGCATGAAGCCGTAGAAGGCGAGTTCGCCCCAGAACGGATCCCCGGTCGCGTTGCGGACCATCAGGCAGACACCGGCGGCGAAGGTTCCGAAGAGCGGACCGCCGATGCCGACGACCGCCTCCTCCCACGCATTGGCCGGCCGCTGCTTGAGGGAGATGAACGCGCCCATCATCGGGATGAAGATCGGTGGACCGGTGCGGAGACCGAAGCGGCGGGCGGCGACGAGGTGGCCGAATTCGTGCACCAGGATCAGGGCCACGAAAACCGTCGCGAACGGCCACGACCATTGGAAGGCGTAGAAGGCGACGCTGACCGCCATGCTGGCGGCGGTCAGAAGCCATCCCTGCCAGCCGATGCGGCCGCCTCCCGCCGCGGGTCCGGGACGGACCGAGGCGGGGACGTTCGGCAGGGGCGGCGGGAACGGATCTCCCCGGCGGTCGCGACCCGGATCGTAGGGCGGTGTGTCCACCCGCACACAGTGGTCGTCGACGAGGTCGGACTCCAGCGAAAGCCGGCCGGCACTCCGGAGGCGCACCATCCCGAGAACTCCGGTCTCGCCAGGGCCCGGCCCATCCCCGAAAATCCCTGGGTTCATGAGCCCCGTGTTCGGAAGAGTCGCTCCGTTCCTGTCGTGGTTCCTTCTTCTCGCGAGTCGGGCCGAAGACATCCGGGTCGCGCTGTTTCCGCCCTTCGTTGCCGACCGCTCCGTCCGGAGCGTTCACGGATCCCGGGACCTGGCGGCCGCCGTGTCCGCGCAACTTTCCAGCCGGGATCTCGCCGGGATCCAGTGGGTCGAACGTACGGAGATCCGGCGCGTGCTCGAGGAACGCAGCCTCGCCCTCGGACTTCTCGAAGGGCTGCCCGATCCCCGCGGCTTCGGCATCCTCCGTGCCGACGTGGCGTTGGTCGGGGAATTCGCCACGAACCAGACCGGGATGCGGACGCTGCGCCTGAGGGCGTTGGATCTTTCCACCGGGGATCCCATCGCCGAACGCCAGGGAGCCTCGCCGCAGGCGGCAACGGGTCCGCTGCGGCCGGAAGGCGATCTGGCGACCTTCGTTTCGGCGGAATGCGAAGCACTCCTGCAGGACGTGTTGAAGGCCCGACGACGCGGAGAACCGGAACTCCGCGTTGGATACCTGTTCCACCGGAGCGACAACCGGACCCGGAGGCTGAACCGCGCCGGAATCGCCGAAAGGATCTTCGCGGCGTCGACCCAGGTTCCGCGACTTCGGCCGGTTTTCACCGGGAACACCGGGCTCGAGTTCGCCGAAGCCGGAATCGTCGCCGCGCGGGATCCCGAAGGTCCCACCGAAACCTGGACCCGTTCGGTCGACCGGTTCGTTTGGACCGAGGAGACCCGGGACGCGTCCGGGTCCCTGTTCTTGACGGTCCACCACCTGGGCCAGGACGGACTGCGGTCCAGGTCGCTGCCGATGATGCCGGAACCGGACCTGGAGACGCTGGGACGTCGGATCCGGGACGGGATCTCGGGATCGGACCCGACGTGGACCCAAGGGGAAGCGACGCCGATGACCCCGTCGGAACTGGCCAACCTCCTCGTCGAATCCGTCCGGTCCGAGACCTTTTCGGATTCCTCGTCCGTTTCCGTGGAAGTTCAGCTCGACCGCCTCAGGCGACTCGAACTCGCCGTCTGGCTCGTTCCCGAGTCCCTGCCCGCACTGAGGGAGATCGCCGAACGTCGGTGGCCCTTCGGCGACGGTCCGGGAATCCGGGACCGCCACCGGTTCGCCGTCCTGCGGGCGGAAGCCTGGAAACGGGTCGTGGAGTTGGAGCGCACGATCCAGTCCCCGGCTCCGGGCGCCGGCGCCTTTGAGGCGGGGGTCGCCTCACGACGAAGGGATGCGGACCACGAAAGGGCCTTCCGCGCGATCCGGGCCGAGATCGAGGAACTCGATTCGGCTTGGGACGACATGACGGCCGTGGAACTGGAGCGGCGGAGCAACCCCGCACTGGCCCACCTGCTCGAGGCCGTGGACCTCTTCGAGGCGGCCCCGGCCCTGCGCATCCCGGAAAACGCAGGAGCTTGGCTGGAGTCGATGCTCCGGCTGACGGTCGGGCCGGAGCTCCGGGCCGCGGACCGTCTGCACTCGGTCGAGAAGCTCGCGGACCTGGTGCCCTTGAATTGGTTCCAGGTCGGCACGGGAATCGAGGTTCCGGCCGTCGCCGAATGGATCTCCAAGGTCTCCACCGCAGCCCGGGATCCCGAACGGGGGCGACGCCTCCTGGAACGTCTTGTGACGGCGCCGCGGACCTCCGCCACGGCGGATGTCGCCCCGGCGACCGGATCCCGGGGGAAGGATCGGCCGGCTCCTCGGCTGAAACTCCCGAGGTTCTCGGAGGTCTTTCCGACGACCCAGTCGGCCACGGCGACGGCCCCGATCCGGATCCAGATGTCCGGGAAGTCGATCCCCTTGGAACCGGTGGCCTTGAAGTGGGATGGACGCGAACCGGAGGAGTTGCTGTCGATCGCCGGAAACGGAGGCGAGGTCTTTGTCCTGACCCGGTTTCGGGAAACGGCCGGCCCTTCGCCCATCGAGGTCGGCGGAGCGGAGCGCCTTCCGTCTTCGGGACCGCCTCTGGTTCTGTTCCGTCAGCGCGGCGACGGCCCGATGGAGAAGGTCGCCGACTTCGTCGGCCAACCCGGAGCGGGCCTGCTGATGGACGGTGAAGGTCGTCTCCTGGTAAGCCTCGACACACCGCGGGAAGTGAACCTGCAGGGCGGCGGACTTGGAGCCGCCCGGCGACGGGACGAGATCCAGCCTGCGCTTCCGATTCGGCTCGAGAGCGGCGCGCTGCGCATGGGCAACTTCCCCGAGGCGAAGGTCGTCCTGCGCGGCGCCTTCTCGCTTCCGGACCTCCAGCCGGGTGACTTCTCCACACCGGAACCCGGTCTCAACCAACTGCTCCGGGAGGCTTCGGCCGACCGGAGGAACAGCACCTTCGGGAACCTCCTCAAGGGACGCCGACGCGGCGAGTTCGGCCGTGTCCGGATGACCCCGCTGCCTGGAATCCAGGCCGCCGACGCCACCCGGATCCATCTCGGGATCCCGTCCACGGACGCCAATCTCGTCACCCTCGACCTCGCCACCGGCATGGTCGTGTCCGCGGTCCAGGTTCCGGGCGGATTCGACCGGTTCGGCCTCGGCGCACGGCATCTCTGGCTGATCCTGCGCCGGAGTCCGTCCGACCATCCAAGCCGTCCCCGATTGGTCCGCGTTGCCCGTTCCGCGCTGGAGCGGCCGAGGAAGGAATGGACGAGTCCGGAGGTCCCGGTCGAGGAATGGAGCCGCCTGGCCGAGGCGCTTCCCCCGGCGAAGCGGGATTTCCAGCTCGTCTTTGGCGGATGCGAGCGTCGGTTCGTGGAACTGCACCGGGACTTCAATCCGGAAGCTGCCGACGACCGCCTGCTTTTCCTCATGGCCGTGGCCTACGATCCGCAGGGGCTCAACGATCCGAAGCTTCACCGTCAAAGGATCGCCGACCTTCGCCGCCGGTTCCCCCGCTCGCCCTTCGCACCGCTGTTTCCGGCCACCCGCCCCGCGCCACGTCCCGACATCGTCGATCCACAATGAAGTCCATTTCCAGAAGCCGCCCAGGGCTCCGGCTCCTCGCGCTGGTGTTTCTCGGCTGGCCGTCCGTCGCCCGGGCCCAGTTCGCCCGGCCCGAGGGGTTCGGGCCGCTTTTCCCGAAACCCAGCCCGGCGGTGCGCCTCCTCTCGCCGGAATCGGTCGAGACGAGAGCCGACGCCGGGGATCCGGATGCGTGCCTGGAATCCGCACGAAGGCTGGCAGACCACCGAGACACCCCGGAACGGCGGGAGCGCTTCCGTCTGAGGCTTCTCGGCGCCGCGGAAAAGGGATCGGCCGAAGCCTGGAACCTGCTTGGGCTGCACTACATGAACCAGTGGACGGACGGCGATCGCGGCCTCGTCACCAGTCCCGAACTCGCCGCGGAGGCCTTCGGGCAGGCCGCTGCCAAGGGACATGTCGAAAGCCGCTTCCTCCTCGGAATGCTCCAGCTGCTGGGTCACGGCGGCGGGGATGCGCAGAAGGGGGAGGCTTCGATCCGGATGGCCGCCGAAGCGGGTCACCTTCCCGCCTGCCGCCAGATGGCGGCGCACTTCGCCTACCCGTTCCGGCTGGCCGACGGGGATCGGCCCGCGGACCCGGCCGAGGCCCGGAAGTGGTTCCTCAGGACGGCCAAGGACGGCGATCCCCTGGCCCAGTATGGGCTGGCGTGCCTGCTCCTCCACGGACCGCCCGCGGTTCGGAATCCCGACGAGGGCCGCCGATGGCTGGAGCGGGCCCGGGTCGCCGGACATCTGCCGGCCGCCGACCTCACCCGTTTCCCGATTCCGGACGGAGACCTGTTCGCCACCGACCCGCTTCTCCGGTTGCATGGCATGCTCCGGTTCGCACCTCGCGGACTGGGATTCCGGCCCGAGTCCGCCCAGACACGCTGGGTCGGCTGGGTCGACGACTTCCTGAACCGCCGGATTGAAGGACCCCTTCCGAAGGAGGACGGCCCCAGGAAGTCCCTGGAGGAATCGATCGGCGAGTTCGTCGCCAAAGCCGGGGCCGGCGACCCGGCTCGGCTCCGGCTGTGGCGGGAAACCATCGCCTCCCTGCGAACCGGAAAGCGGGATCCCAGTTCGGAGGTCGTCGCGATCCTGAGTTCAGGACAGGTCGACCGGGCGATCGACGACCCCGAGGTGGCCCGGAGCGCCGCCGAACTGCTTTGGTCCGGCGCACCGGACCTGCCGGCCGCGCCGACGGCTGCCTTGGAATGGTGGATCCACGCGGCCCGCCTGGGAGACGCACCGTCACTGCTCCGGATCGGAAGGCTGTGGATGGGCGAAACCGCCGATCGGCCGGATCCTGCCGAAGGACTGCAATGGATCGAGGCGGCCGCGCGTCTCGGCGACGCCGACGCCTGCCGTGAGATGGCCCGCTGCCTGACCGAGGGGATCGGCCGCCCCATCCACCGGATCGACGGGCTCGCGTGGCTCATCGCGGTCGGAATTCCCGAGACGGATCCGGCCCGGGCGGCCCTTCAGGCCCGGCTGGCTGAACGGGACATCGCGGAGGCGAGGACGCTCGCCAAGGGCCGGATCCAAAGGCCCGGGAAGCCAACGGCCCCACGGAACTGAAGGACGTGGCCGGTCCCCGTCCGGAACCGTTCCAAGTCCCGCCCCGCGGGACCTTCGTAGGCCGGTCCGGTGCCTCCTGCATCCCGTTCAGGAACCCGTCGTGCTCGGTGTTGCGGACCCGGAGGTCACCGGCCTTCACATCCAGGGGATCCTTTTCCTGCAGGCAGCCCGCCACCGGAGCCGGAAGGACCCGACCCGGATTCGATCCATGAACACCACCGTCGCCGGTTCGCGGCTTCCACGCGGTTCCGTGTAAGCTTCCCGGGGTACAGTCCGACTCAACGGGCGATGAATGTCCTGATCACGACCGGTCCGTCCTGGGAGCCCCTGGACGGGATGCGAAGACTCACCAATGCCAGCACGGGAAGGCTGGGCACGGTCCTGGCCGACGCCTTCGCACGCGCCGGATGGGAGGTCGAGCTGTTCCGCGGGGAAGCCTCGAGCCACGGCCTGCTGCCGCGCGAGGCCCGCGTCGAGACCTTCTCCACCAACGAGGACCTGGCCGCACGCCTTGCCCGTCGCGCACAGGCCGCCGCGCCCGACGCCGTCCTCCATGCCGCCGCGCTCTGCGACTACCGGACCGTCCGGATCATGGACGCCTGCGGGCGCACGGTGAGGGATGCCAAGGCCTCGACACGGGACGGCAGGATCACGGTCGAGTTGGAGCCGGCGACGAAGGTCCTGCCACGGCTCCGTGAATGGTTCCCGGACTCGAGGATCCTCGGCTGGAAGTACGAACTCGACGGCGACCGCATCCGGTCCTTGGCCCGCGCACGCCGGCAGATCCTGGCGGCAGGGACCGACGGCTGCGTCGTCAACGGCGCCGCCTACGGATGCGGATTCGGTCTCTGCATCGGAGACGCCGATCCGGTGGAAGCGCCGGACGCGGAATCCCTCGGACGCCTCCTGGTCGGGTGGCTCGCCGAACTCACCACCGCCTGCGGGGCGCGGTCCATCGCGTCGGCAATGGCGGTCCAGGTCGAAGGAGGTGCCCGATGAACTGCAAGACGCATCGCCGTGTCGCCCGCGTGTTCGCCTTCGTCGCCGCCGGCATCCTTCTCCAGACGCTCTGGTTCAAGTTCACCGGCGCACCGGAGTCGCGGTACATCTTCACACGGTTGGGAGTGGAACCCTGGGGTCGGATCGCGACGGGTTTGCTCGAACTGGTCGCAGCGGCGCTCCTGATCGTTCCCAGGACCTCCCCGATCGGCGGCCTCTTCGCGGCCGGCCTGATGGGCGGGGCCGTGATGAGCCACCTCACCCAGCTCGGCATCGTGGTCCAGGACGACGGAGGCCTGCTCTTCGCGCTCGCGCTCACCGTGCTGGCCTCGGGACTCGTCGTGGCCTGGCTGGACCGGCACCGCCTTCCTTGGATCGGTAGCCGCCTGCCGGCCGCCCTTCCCTGCGCCTCCAACCCGCCCGGGGAACGGCCGACATGAGGAACTCCGCGGACCTTGGCGCGATTTCATGGCCGGAAATTCCGGAAAGTCCTGTAAGGATACCCCGAATGTCTCCGACCCACGCCCAATGACGCACATCGCGAACAAGGGTCCGGCTGGCGACAGCACCGGGCAGGCCGGGCAGGCGGACCCACGACGTCTGCTCGCCGCCGCATTGGGCTTCCTCCAGCAGGGGCTCGATCTGCTCGACCAACTGGAACCGGAGTCCTACTCGAGGCCGCATCCGGCCGTCTACGAGGCCAGCATCGGCGGGCACTACCGCCACGGCCTGGACCACTTCGTCAGCCTGCTCCGCGCGATGGAATCCGGCTTGGTGGACTACGACCGCCGCGACCGGGATCCCAGGGTGGAACAGGAACTGGAGACGGCCCAGTCTTCCACCCGGATCGTGCGTTCCGAACTCCAGCGTTGGGACTCCTCGGTCCTGGAACGCGAAGTCCGCGTCCGATGCAGCGTCAGCGACTGCAACCCGGAGCCGCCGCTGACCCGGTCCACGCTGGGGCGGGAACTGGCCTATGCGATCACCCACGGGATCCACCACTACGCCATGATCGGCGTGATCGCGCGTCTCGAGGACCTGCCCCTGCCCGCCGGCTTCGGCGTCGCCCCTTCGACCACACTTCACCGCCGCGCCCTCGCCGGATGACCCCGGCGCTGGAGTCTTGGATCCGGGAGCTGGTGGGCGGCGTCGGGTTGGCGGCCGGCACGCTGCTGCAGGAGGACCTCACCGTGTTGACCGGGATCCTGCTCGCGCGCGACGGCCGGCTCTCCTGGGCCGCGGCGTTCGCCGGCTGCGCCCTCGGGATCTGGATCGGCGACGCCCTGCTCTACCTGCTCGCCCGTCGGTACGGAGAATCACTGCTGAAACACCGCTGGGTGGCCCGCCGCATCGGTCCGGACGCCGTCCGTCGGGGCGAGGAATGGTTCCGCCTCCATGGGCTCTGGGTGCTGGTCGGTGCGCGCTTCGTGCCGGGCACCCGCCTTCCGACCTTCCTCGCCGCGGGATTCCTCGGCTGTCCGCCCGGACGGTTCCTGGCGGTGACAGGGACCACGGTGGCGGTCTGGACGGCGGTGCTTTTCCTCCTGATCGGGAGCGGCGGAACGGGAAGTACCCTTCCCCGGTGGACACCCGTGCTCGGGCTGCTGCTGATCGTCGGCCCCTGGATCCTGGGTTCCGGCCCGGGCCGCCGTCTGCTCCGGAGGATGGCGGACCGGTTCGGCCGCTGGATCCGGTGGGAGTTCTGGCCTGCCTGGCTGTTCTACCTGCCCGTCGCGTTCCAGTACCTGCGTCTCGCCTGGCGCCATGGGGGCCTGCGCATTCCGGCACTCGCGAATCCGGGGATCGAACTCGGCGGGCTGGTCGGGGAGTCGAAGTTCGAGACGCTCGAGGTGCTCCAGGATTCACATCCCGACTTCACCGCCCGCTCCTGGAAACTCCCTTCCGGTCCTGCAGAAGGAAGGTGGGAGACGCTGCGGGCGTTGTTGGACTCGGGCGACCCCGGATTCCCGTTCGTGTTGAAGCCGGACATCGGCCAACGCGGCGCCGGCTTCCGCATCGTCCGCACGCGCGACGAAGCCCGCGGATACCTGGAGCAAACCCAGGCCGCCCTCGTGGTCCAGGAATATCTGCCCGGGCCGCTGGAGGCCGGGATCTTCTACCATCGCCTGCCGGGAGAGGCACGCGGACGGATCTTCGCGATCACCGAGAAGGTCTTCCCGATGCTGGTCGGCGACGGGAAATCGACGCTGGGCGAACTGATCGCCGCGGATCCGAGGGC
>CAIYXO010000765.1 GCA_903930165.1 uncultured Verrucomicrobiota bacterium
CCACCGGCAGGGCGAAAGCTTCCGCAGGTCCAACAGCGACTTCGAACTCAACGGAGGATCGGTCCGCCTGACCTACGAACTCTCGGACACCAGCCGGGCGACGTTCGACTTCGACGCGACCGCCGCCGACAGCGGCGAACCCGGCGGCGTCACCCTCGCAACCGGAGCGGGCCTGCTCAACTACACGAACGACAGGCGCGCCACGCAGCTCCAGTTCGACCGGGTGCGCGTCCAGCGCTACGTGCCGTCGGTCGGCGTCGAGCACTGGCTCGGCGAGTCGACGCTGCTCACGGCCAGGGCCTGGGGCGGCTACTACGAACGCTATTCGAAACGGCAGCGGACTTCCGGCGGCAACGCGTTCGGGCGGGTCGACAACCTCATCGACTCCAACACCATCAACACCCACCGCTACCACACCTTTGGCGCCGAGGCCCGGGCCCGCCACGAATGGGAAGCCTGGAACAACGCCCACACCCTGGTCGGCGGGCTTTCCACCTATGTCGCGGACTCCCCGTTCGAGGCCGACCGCGGCACAACCGCCTCGGCGGACACCGGCACCGCACGCCAGCGTTCCCACCGCGAGACGGTCGCGGGAAGCGTCTTCGCCGAGAACGTCTTCCGGTTTGGACGCTGGAACCTCACGCCGGGCTTCCGGCTGGAGAACATCCACCAGTCCATCGTCGAGACCCTCAATCTCGACAAGACATCGCCCCTGCTGCGCGACAGCTCGGTGGACCACGTCCCGCTCTTCGCCCTCGGCAGCGCCTACACCCTCGGCCGAGGCGCCGAGGCCTACCTCAACGCAAGCCAGGGCTACAAGGCCAAGACCTACGCCGACGCCGTCCCGCTCGCCAACAACACCGTCGTCAGCGACCAACTGGAACCCGGACGCACCTGGACCTATGAGGGCGGCCTGCGGGGACGTCCCTCCGACTTCTGGAACTACGACGTCAGCGTCTTCCTCGTGGACTACGACGACCGCTTCGGATCGGTGACCACCGGCGGCGTCACCCGGGTCGGGAACGTCGGGCGCTCCATCAACCGGGGCGTGGACCTCTCCACGGAACTGGATCTGATCGGCTTCTCCGACCGCCTCCGGGGGACGACCCACGGCGAGGACTGGGGCGCGCTGAGCGTCTACGCGAACGCATCGCTGCTGGATGCCGAGTTCGTCTCCGGCCCGCTCGACGGCCGCACGCCGCAGTACGCCCCGGAATTCATGTTCCGCACCGGGCTGATCTACCGGCTGACCGGCCGGCTGAAGTTCTCGTTCCTGGGCACCTTCGTGGACGACCACTTCGCGAACGACAACAACACCGCCGACTTCCGCATCCCGGCCTACCAGGTCTGGGACCTCACCGCGGAATTCACGGTATGGAAGGACCGCGCGAAGGTCATCGCGGGACTCAACAACGTCTTCGACGAGAAGTACTGGTCGCGCGTCCGGGTCAACGGCATCGACCCGGCCGTCGGTCGAAACTTCTACGCGGGCGTGTCCCTCCAGTTCTGAGCGGGCCCACCGAGGGGAGCCGGATCCGGAACGGCAACCACCTGAGGGCGATCGGCTTTCCCACCGCAGTCGAAGCGGTTCTCTTCCCGTCCCCTCCGCGCCTCCGCGTAACGGTCCCCTTTCGGCAATCCGGCTGGGCGACGGAGAACGCAGGAATCGGATTTGCCCTGTCCCACCGCTCGCCGAGTGTTGGCGCCGTGCAGGCCCTCCCGGATTCCCCAACCATGACGTCCGATGACGTCGCCGGACACGTGGTGGCCCGCTCGGAGCGTCAGGCCATGGACTGGGCCCTGGTGCTCGCCAGCCAGGGGATCGAGGCGGTGATCGAACCCGCCTCGCCGTCCGGGAACTGGACGCTGCGGGTTCCGGCCTGCGACCTCGAACGGGCCCGGGAGGCGATCCGGTTGTTCCGCAGGGAAAACCGTCGCTTCGCCTGGAGGCGCGAACTGCCTTCGGCAGGTGTGGTCTTCCACCATGGCGCCGTCCTCTGGGCTGCGGCGCTGATCCTCGTCCACGTCTTCCGGGTTTCCCTGCTCACGGCGGGTCGCTTCGACTCGGAGGCTGTCCGCGCCGGTGCGTGGTGGCGGGCCTTCACCGCGACCTCCCTGCATTCCGATGTCGCCCACCTCGCGGCGAACACCCTCACCGGCGGTGTCGCGATGGGCTTCGCCATGGGACGCTTCGGTCCAGGAACCACCCTCGCCCTCACCCTCGCGGCCGGCGCCGCCGGCAACGCCTTCGCCATGGCCGCACGGGGAACACCGTACCTCGGCCTCGGCGCCTCGGGCGTGGTCATGGGCGCGGTCGGCCTGCTTACCGGCCACGCCGTCACCTGGTGGCAGGTCAGCCGCCACGCCTCGCGCCGCGTTCTCGGCGGTCTCGCCGCAGGCTCGTCCCTCTTCCTGGTGGTCGGCGTCGATCCCGCAGCCGACGTCCTCGCCCACCTCGGCGGCTTCCTCGGCGGCACCGTTCTCGGCGCGTTCGCCTCCTGGTGGCGATGGGAACGCCACGACCGCGCCTGGATGGCCTTCTTCGTCGCCATGACCCTTTCGACATGGACGCTCGCGATGCTGCGTCCCTGATGTCGGGACATTCGTGATTCCGGATCTCCTTTCTGTGGCCGCGGCCGCCAGGCTGCGGACTTCCGTCAATTCCCCGATCCGGATCCAAGTTGGCTCCAGCCATTGGCTTCCCGCAGTTTCCTCCCGCGGCTTGGCGGCTTCGCGTGCCGGTCCCCTTCCTCTACATTCAGGCGACGGCCGGCGCGGGCCCCCGAACTCATGGCCGGATCCGGAAGAAACCGGCGACGCCCCCGGGCGTTTCATGGAAAACCCGGCGGCCATCCGGAAGCACCACGGTCGAAACCGGAACCCAGTTGCCGAGGTCCACCGAACGTTCGAGCACCTCGTCCACTCCCGGGCGGGGTTGGAACCGAAGGACGATGTCGGTTCCCTCGAGCGACGCCGCCAACAGCGGTTTCGGGACGACCGCCGGCGATCCGACCCTTCCCTCCAGGAGGATGTCGTCGCCGACGCCTCCCAGTCCGCTGAACTCGAACGGCCCGTTCCCGAAAAGGTGGATGCGGAAGACCACCGGGTCCGCCACCGAGGCGAGAAAACCCAGGGAGGCGAGATCCGCAACGTACTCGCCGTTTCCGTCGAAGGTCGGCGTCCCGATGGCCGACACCCCCATGAAGTCCCGTCCGTTGGTGCTGACGGAGATCCCGGCGCCCCTCGGATCCGTATCGCCGCCGAAGACGTTCTGGAAATAGGGACGGAACCTCAACGCCTCCAGCGTGAGCCGACGGCCGACCGCCGGGGCGACGGTCCATTCGTAGTGCTGACCGGCCGCCATCGACGGGGCCAGGTCCTGCGCATAGCGATCCCCTCGCGCCTCGCTGCCGAAGGTGTTCCGCGCGAGATCGAGGTAGGTCGTCGGCACCAGTCCCGGGCCGCGGACCACCGGACTCGCAGCCACACGCGTGGAACTCCGGGCGGGCGTCAGGGAGGCCTCGTTCCCAAGGGCTCCCGTGAACTCGAACGCCACCAAGCCCACACGGTCCCCGTCCGCGAAGGACGTCGCCGACACCTCCGCCGAGATGCGTCCCTGCCCCATCGCGTTGCGCGGAAACACCGCGAAGTGGTGCGGAACACCGTTCGACAAGCCGGTGACCACGCATTCCCGGGCCGCTCCCACGTCGATCGACCTCGAATACCTGCCCGGATTCGTGCCGAACCAAACCTCGTAACCCGTGGGAAGCGGACCGGACGACGGGTCCGACCATCGCAGCGAAATCCGGCCATCCCCGTCTTCTGCACGGAGCCCCACGGGCGAATCCGGCGTCCCGTCCAGGGAGACGTCGAGCGCCTGGACGACCGGTTCGCCTGAGAGCGCCTGGACGCGGACGGAATGAAGGCCCCGGCTCAGCCTCGCCGGGAACCGGAAGATCCCGCCGGCTTCGACACCCTCCGCCGCGGTCACCCCATCGACCAACAATCGCAGGCGCCCGGTATTGGTGGTCGCGACTTCCAACCGGTACTCGCCCGAGGTCCGCGTCAGCAGGTTCCAGCCAATCCAGCCACCGGGACCGGAGATCCGGCCGCCCGACGGATCCGCGAAGAGCGCCCAACGCGACGACGACGCGGGCAACCTGGCGGGCACGTGGCTGCCGTTCGAAGGCTCCGGTGGAAGTGCGGATCCATGTTCGTCCACACCGGCCGTGAGCGGGAAGGTGCCGGCGTCCTGGATCGAACCCTTGGGCCACGTCGTGTAGGTGCCCCACGTGTAGAGGGCGCCGCCGGAGCGCGCGAAGTTGTCCATCGAATCCACCGCGGTCCTTCGCGACCGCGGATCACGGAACTTCGACCAGTTCTGGATCGGCACCGCGCCGAAGTCACCGCCCAACGACCAACCGCCCTCGTAGGCGACCACCTCCAGCCCGAACGCCTGTGCATAGCGGGCCTGGGACGCCACGGCCGCGGCGTGGGACTCGAGGCGCTCCGAAGGTTGCCCGTTCGCCTCGCCGCCGGATGGGATCCCCCCGGCGAAGAGCGCGTCCACCGACACCACCTCGATCGCGTCGAAGTACACCGCCCGGTCCGGCTCCACGACCACCTCGAACGGATTGAAATACCGCGGATATCCGGTGGAGGTGATCCGCAGGGTCTTCGGTCCGGCCTCGGCCACTTCGAAGACGAAGGACCCGTTGTTCTCGAACCGACGGTGGTCGCGGGCGAAGCCGATCCCCGGAACCCAGTGATTCCCGACCGGCCCTTCGTGGGAGGCCCCGCGTGGAGTGATGTTCCGACCGTCGACTTCGAAGAACACTCCGGTCTCCCTGTCGGGCCGCGCCGCCGCCTGGAAGCGCAGGGCATAAGTCCCCGGGAGCGCGAAGTTCACGACCCGGCTCACCGAACTGGTCC
>CAIYXO010000766.1 GCA_903930165.1 uncultured Verrucomicrobiota bacterium
CTGTGTCCCGGCCGCGAGGAGACGCCCGGAATTGGCGGCGAGTCCCAAGACCGCCAGAATCGCGTGCAGGAACCGGAGCACCCGGGCGCCCGGACGCCGGGCCCCTGGGCAACTCCACGACTCCAGGCTCGGAACCTTGGTTTGCGACAGGTCGGAATGGCGTTGGAATCCGAGGTCCGGCCGGTGGTTGGAGACCTCGGTCCGAAGGATGTCGGATTCGCATGCGGCCCCTGGTCCCAGGAGTCGGAGGAACCGCATAGGCGCATACGACGCGTACTGGAGGCTCAAGACGGGAGGAATCCTCGATTTCATGGCCCTTGGACTAGCCTCCTGAGGAACTTCCCGCATCGTCGAAGCGGTCCGTATGTTCGCGGATCCAGGGGGAGGGGATCCTTCGAGCCGGACTCAGGAAGCGCCATCGGAAGCGCTTCCGGTAGAGCGAAGGGCTGACGGGGTTTTCGGCCGGTCACGGATGGCAGGGTAAAGGTTCCGGGAAAGCATCCGGACTCTGTGGACGTCCTGGCTCCTGGCTCCCATCCGGGCTCGGATCAGGTTCCTTCGGCTTCGGCCCGACGGAATGGAAAACCCGAGGTGATCCAACAGGCCACCATCAGGTTGGGCACCCAGCAAAGCCAGGCGACTATCGGATAGGCGATGCCGAAATCGAGGTGGAGAACGCCCATCATCAGCGGCAGCCACAGCCTCAGGGTCACCGCCGCGAGGCAGGCGGCGAAGCTGTGGATCGCCCACCGCTCATGGGTCGCGAGATCGCCCCCGCGGATGGACGTGAAGGCCTTCAGCGTGGTCCCGAACCACACCGCGCCGAGCGTCCCGAAACCCACGCCGGCGATCCAACCGGTGGAGGACGCCGGCGCGAGAACGATTCCGGCCAGGCTGCTGAAGCCGACGGCGATCCCATACAGCTTTCCCAGGGAGCGGTGGAGACGCGGCCAACGCCTCCGCCACGGGGCGACGAATTGCGTCCAGCCGACCGCGAGCGCCACGCCGCCGCAGGTGATGTGCGTGGTGAAGGCGGCCCGCCAAAGGGGATTCCCGAGCACGGCGTCGCTCTTGGACTGCAGCAGCCCGAACTTCCCGGGGTTCAGGAAGTAGACTGTCGGATAGAGGCCGATGCCCACGCAGAGCAGGCCGAGGAGCGTCCAAGCGAGGATGCGGACCCGTTTCATGATCTTTCCCCCCAGCTGGGAACGCGTAGGCGAATCTCAGGTCGATGTGCGGATTCGATGGGACCTTGAGGCTTCCACGCTGTGTCCGTTTCGATCCTCAGGCTTCGGGAACCTCGGCCTCGACCAGCTTGGCGAGGAGAACGAGAGATTCCTGCCATCCGAGGTAACAGGCTTCCGCCGGTATCACGCTGGGAATCCCTTCCTGGGTGATGCTCAGGTCCGTGCCGCAGGAGACCGTCTTCAAGACCACGGTCACCAGGATCTCCCCCGGAAGGTTCGGGTCGTCGAAGCGGTCCGTGTAGCGGATGCGTTCGTTCGGAATCAGCTCCAGATACTCTCCGCCGAAGGACATGGCCTTTCCGGTCGTGAAGTTGGTGAACGACATCCGGAAGCGTCCGCCGACCTTGGCCTCCATTTCATGGATCCTGCCTGTGAATCCGTTCGGTGGAAGCCACTTGCACATGGCGTCCGCATCCAGGAAGGCCCGGTACACGCGCTCCGGCTTGGAGCGGAGTACCCGGTGAAGTCGAAGGGTGTGTGTGCTCATGGGTGCAGGGGTCGTGGCCGGGTCTTCAGGGAGGATGGCGGCGTGAGGACTTCCGAAACCGTCGGCCCGGTTGTTTCACGCCATCGCGCGGGCGATCGAGTTCCACCAGGTGTCGTGCAGTTCGGCGACCTTCGAGGAAGACTCGCCGGCGGTGGTCTTGAGCACCAGGGCGTCGCCGCCCACGGTGCCGATGAGGCGGGCGGGCACACCCATGAGGCGGGCCTGCTTCAGCACGCGGCCGGCGTCGATCTCGGCCACGGAGATCACAACGCGGTTCTGGGTCTCGCCGAAGAGCAGGGCGTCCAGGCGGCACGCCGGGACCGCGGCTTCGGGCGAGGTCAGGTCGACGGTGGCACCGAGGAACGCGTGGGTTTCACGGGCCTTCTGGCGGCTGAAGCACGACTCGGCGAGCGCCACGGCCAGGCCGCCGTCGCTGCAGTCGTGGGCGCTCTTGACCACTCCTTCCTGGATCAGTCCGAGCAGGGTGGCGTGCAGCACCTTCGCCGCCTCGAGATCCACCCGGGGCGGGAGGCCGTTCTTCACCCCATGCAGCACCTTGAGCGCCGCGCTGCCACCGAGACCCTGGAGCGGATCCGCGGTGTCCACGGGCTCGCCGAGCAGGAGGATCGCGTCGCCGGCGTCCTTGAACCACTGGGTGGTGATGTGCTCGGGCTTCGCGATGACGCCGACCACCGCGACGGTGGGCGTGGGGTCGATGGCTCCGAGGGCGCCGCGCTGGTTGTAGAGGGAGACGTTGCCGCCGGTGACCGGCGCGTTGAAGGCGCGGCATCCCTCGGCGAGTCCGCGCACGGACTCCTTCAGCTGCCAGAAGATCTCCGGGTTGTGCGGATTGCCGAAGTTGAGGTTGTCGGTCGAACCGACCGGCACCGCCCCGGAGCAGGCGAGGTTGCGGCAGGCCTCGGCGACCGCGGCCTTACCGCCCTCGTACGGGTCCAGGTAGACGTACCCGCCGTTGCAGTCGACGGTGAACGCCACGTACTTGTCCGGAACCGGCACCGGGGCCTGGAAGGGATCGGCCGTGCCCGCCTTCGCGGCGGCGTACTCGGCCTTGGTGATCGGCAGGCTGTCCGTCTTGATGCGGATCACCGCGGCGTCGCTGCCCGGACACACGACGGAACCGTCGCGCACCATGTGGTCGTACTGGCCGTAGACCCAGTTCTTGGAGGCGATGGTGTGGTCGGCAAGCAGCTTCCCGAGGTCGGCGGCCACGTCGCGGGTGTCGGCGATGCCATCCAGGCGGAAGGCGCGCACGCCGGCCATGTAGGACGCCTCGCGGGCCTCGCGCTGGTAGATCGGGGCCTCGTCGGCGAGCTTCTTGGCGGGCACGTCGACGACGACCCGGCCGCCGTGGCGGACCACCATGCGGCCGGTGTCGGTGACCACGCCGATCTCGGACCAGGGGAGGTCCCACTTGTCGAAGACCGCCTTCACCTCGGCCTCGCGGCCCTTGTGGACGACGATGAGCATGCGCTCCTGGGATTCGGAGAGCATGATCTCGTAGCTGGTCATGTTCGGGGCCCGCTGCGGGACCTTGTCCAACTCGATCTCGATGCCGGTGCCGGCGCGGGCGGCGGTCTCGCAGGTGGAGCAGGTCAGGCCGGCGGCGCCCATGTCCTGCATGCCGGCGACGCACCCGGTGGCGAGCAGTTCGAGACAGGCCTCGCAGACCAGCTTCTCCATGAACGGATCGCCGACCTGGACGGCGCCGCGCTGCTGTTCGGCGGATTCCTCGGTGAGGTCCTGCGAGGCGAAGGCGGCACCGGCAAGGCCGTCTCGGCCGGTGGCGGGTCCGACGTAGAACACCGGATTGCCGACGCCGTGGGCGGCGCCGCGGGTGATCTGGTCGTGGCGGAGCACGCCGAGGGCGAAGGCGTTCACCAGCGGGTTGCCCTCGTAGCTCTTGTCGAAGCAGACCTCGCCCGCGACGGTCGGGATGCCGAAACAGTTGCCGTAATGGGCGATTCCTCCGACGACCCCGGTGAAGAGACGGCGGACCTCGGGATTGGAGAGGTCGCCGAAACGCAGGGAGTTGAGCGCCGCGACGGGACGCGCGCCCATGGTGAAGATGTCGCGGATGATGCCGCCGACCCCGGTCGCCGCGCCCTGGAAGGGTTCCACGGCGCTCGGGTGGTTGTGGGACTCGATCTTGAACGCGATGGCCACGCCATCGCCCACGTCGATGATGCCCGCGTTCTCCTCGCCGGCGCCGACGAGGATCTTCTCGCCCTTCGTCGGGAACGTCTTCAGGACAGGCCGCGTGTTCTTGTAGGAGCAATGCTCCGACCACATCACCGAGAAGATGCCGAGTTCGGTGTAGGTGGGGGTGCGGCCGAGGATGTCCAGGATCCGCTGGTATTCGTCGGGCGTGAGATTGTGCTTCGCGACAAGCTCCGGGGTGATCGCAGGTTCGTGCATCGAAGGGGTGCACCCTACCGAATCGGTCCCCGCCGACAAGCGCTGGGAGGACCTCCACTCGGTTCGAATCCGAGGTCTTGCCCCGCTATCTTCCGTCCAGGTTGGCGACGCGGCCCGCCAGCCACTCCTGCTGGTCCTGGAACAGGAAGCGTTTCTCGACCTTCCGGGCCTCGCCCCGCGCCTTCTCCGCCTCGCCCCGCGCGTCGAAATACTCGAACCAGGCCAGTCGGCTGAAGGTCTTCTCGGACACGCTCATCTCCATGCCGTCGAGGCTCTGGAGAATCGGAAGCGCCTCTTCCAGCCGGGCGTTCCGGATCAGGGCCGACGCCTGGTTGATCCGGACGGCCGGATTCCGGGAGAATCTGCGGTAGAGACCGTCGGTGATCTTCAGCGCCTCGTCGGACCGGACGCGCTTGGTCAACAGGGCCGCGGCGAAATTGTTGGCGGCGACCGCATTGGTCGGCTGCATCAGGTGCAGTTGCTCGCTGGCTTCGAGGATGATGTCCCCTTGGCGGGCCTCGTAGGCCGACCGTTGGAGGTAGGCCCAGAAGGTCGTGCTGTCCGCAAACCGGCTCTGCAGCGACTTCAGCAGCGTCGTCGAAGGACCCGGATACCCCAACCGGCGCATCTGCGCCGCCGAAGAGAAGGCCAAAAGCGGATCCTGGAAGCTGTTCGTCGCGGCGGCTGCAAACTGGTCCGCGGCGTCGACCGTGCGGCTCCGGTGGTGGTCCGAGATCCCTTCCAGGTACTGGGACCAGCCGTAATAGCCTTCCCGGAGCCGGCTAGTCCGAAGTTCCAGCGCCAGAGCCGACAAATCATCCCAATTCTGGGACTGCATCAGCAGTTCGGCCAAAGCGGTCCAGATCCCGGGATGATAGGAGAAGTTCGGCATCTGCTCGCGGGCGAACTCGATCGCGATGTCATTCAGGCCCAGACGCTTCCAGGCCAGGATCAGCATCTCGGCCTCTTGGGCGGACTCGGCGGCAACCGTATGTTGCCGGGCCAGTTCCACCGCCTGGTCGTGCTTGCCGGACCGCTCCAGGAGGATCCAGAAGCGGACCTCGTCCTGCGCCCGGGAATCCCGTGTGTCCCGCAGTTGGCCGAGGACCTTCCGATAGCTGGCCAAATCCAGCTGGGAAAAGTGGAGGGTGAGCAGCAGACGACGCGCGAGCCGGACCCACTCGCCGCTCTCCGCTGCCGCGAGGAGCTTCGAACGACCTGCGGAAAGTTCCTGGATCGGCCCCCATCCCGCCGCCCAGGCCGCGTGGTAGAGCGAGGCGACAGGCCGCTCCGAGAGGGCGGCACTGTTGGTGGACCAGACCTGGCCGAACCCTTCCATGCGTCCGGTCTCGAAGAGCGAGATCAACTGGTTCTCCAAACCCTTGGGCTCCAACGGCTCGCTGGGTTGGTCCAGCAGTGCCAGGGTTTGCGGGTACAGTTCGAAGCACCGATAGACATCACTGGCCAAGGTGAGGTCTGAACGGTTCGTCCGGGTCAATCGCAGGAGGAATCTCGCTTGGCCGACGCCTGTTCCCAGATAGGCGCGTTCCGGCTTTGGTAGTCCGACCACCGCCTGGAGGAAGCCGCGAATCGCTTCCGAATCCGCCGGATTGTTGCCGATCGCACCGATCCAGGCCGAAATGGCCTCTTTGGGACGTCCCGCGGCCTCTTCCTTCCGGGCATTCCGCTTCAGATTCCAGCTCTGGATCAGATCCAGTCCGCTGATCCGGAAGGTCTCGTCCATGTGGGGTGGCGAGGAAATCCACAGCTTCGGTGCCAAGGCCACGGCAATCAGCAGCACCATTCCGATCGTCATCAACGCCAGCCGGAACCGGCTTTCGTAGAAGATCAGGTGCAGGAAGTAGTTCTTCCGCACGATGCGCGGTGCCCTCTTCCGCGTTCTGCGGTGGGGTGCTGGGGAAGAAGGCGTCTCGCTCATGACGGTTCTGGGTCCGGTTCCAATCCCCGGGCTCTCGAATCGATTCCACCGGTCCTCGGCCCACCCGAAGGACTTCGGGGGATGTGACCGCTTCACATCATTGCAAGGCGGGCCTCGCGCAAAGTCGATTCCGGAATCGAGGTTGCTGACCGTAAACCACGACTCTGAATAGAAGTGCGGCTTCTGCGTCTCTTCCCACGACGTTATGAAAACGCTCCTGCTGGCGCTGGTCGCCGGCTCTGCGGTCCTCCCGGTCCAGGCGCAACTCTTCGGCCCGGAATCGTTGGGAGGTGCCGTGTTGGGGTGGCATCGCCGGTGGGGTGATCGGGCACAACAACGGACGTCGCACCGCCGAGGGAGCCGCCATCGGCGCCGGGGTTGGCGCGGTCCTGGGTGCCATCGTCGGCAACGAACGCCGTGCCGAAGCCGGATATCCGACGTCCTACATCGCGGACTCCCCGAATCCTCCACGCGCGTTCACCGGTGCGGTGCTGGGCGGGGTCGCGGGCGGCGTGATCGGACACAACAACGGACGCCGCACCGCCGAGGGCATCGCCATCGGGGCGGGCGCCGGCCTGCTGCTGGGCACGCTCGCGGACCAGGCGGCCCGCCCGGTTCCGCCCCCCGCCCCGGTCGTCTACGCCGCCCCGGGTCCGGTCTTCGTCTCGGCACCGCCGCCCCACTTCCACGGACACCACCACCGGCACTTCGTCCCGCCGCCGCCGCCGGTCCGTTGGATCCGGACCGTCGTCATGGCGTCCCCGGACGTCTCCCCGGCGGTTCCGGACGCCCCGGTGGCGCCCGCCGCCCCGGTCGCATTCGGGGCGCCCGCCGTCGGATCCTTCGCCCCGGCCAATGCCCTCTTTGGGCGTTGACC
>CAIYXO010000767.1 GCA_903930165.1 uncultured Verrucomicrobiota bacterium
CAAGCTCACCTTGAAGTATCAGGGCCGTAAGCCGGTCATCGTTGGCCTCAAGCAGGTCAGCACTCCGGGTCTCCGGCGCTATGTCGCCAGCACCGACATCCCGCGGGTCCTCGGCGGACTAGGGGTGGCGATTGTTTCCACTCCGAAGGGGGTCATGTCCGGCAACCAAGCCCGGAAACAGAACCTCGGCGGCGAACTTGTCTGCTACGTCTGGTAAAGGATTTGTCATGTCACGAATCGGAAAAAGCCCGGTAGCCATCCCGGCCAAAGTGAAGGTGGCTGTCAGCGGGAGCCGCGTTTCCGTCGAAGGACCGAAGGGCAAGCTCGAGCTCGCTCTTCCCCGGCACACTGCCGCGGCTGTCGACACCTCGTCGGTGATGATCTCCAGGACCGGCGAGACCGCCGAGGCCAAGGCGATGCACGGGCTCGCCCGAGCCCTAGTGGCCAACATGGTCAAGGGCGTGTCGGACGGCTTCCAGATGAAACTGGAGATCCAAGGCGTCGGATTCAAGGCCGCTGTCCAGGGCTCCGTGGTCAATCTCGCGCTCGGTTACAGCCATCCGGTCAACTACGCCATCCCCCAGGGGATAAAGGTGACCGTCGAGGAGAACACCAAGCTGACGATCGACGGGGCCGACAAGGAGATGGTCGGACGCGTTGCCGCCGAGATCCGCAGCTATTATCCTCCCGAACCTTATAAGGGCAAGGGTGTCCGGTACGCCGGAGAGAAGGTCGAGCGCAAGGAAGGCAAGACCGTTCAGTAGTCCGGCCATACCACTTACAAAGTTTCACTCGAATGAGAACCGATCACAAACTCCGACTGGCCCGGCTCCGTCGCTGGCGGGTGCGGAAGACCGTAGTGGGCTCCGAGGCCCGGCCTCGCATGAGCGTCAAGTTCACTGGCGAGCACATCTACGTGCAGTTCATCAACGACCAATCCGGGGTGACCATCGCGGCGGTCGGGACCCGCGACAAGGTTGCGCCCAAGGAAACCCGTGGCGCCAACGCCGCGAATGCTGTTGTCACCGGCAAGCGTGCCGCTGAGGCCGCAATCGCCAAGGGAATCAGCGCCGTGGTCTTCGACCGTGGCAGCGCCCGTTATCATGGCAAGGTGAAGGCCCTTGCTGATGCCGCCCGCGAGGCCGGCCTCAAGTTCTAATTCTACCTGGAGGATTTTTGTGGCAGACGAGAAGGATATCACATCGAGCCCCGGCGCCGCTCCTGCGGTCGCCCCTGCAGCCCCCGAACGTTCCGGTCGTGGCGACCGTGACCACAATCGTGGCCGCGGCCCCCGCCGCCCCAACCGCAACGATCCCCGGGATGACGAACCGAAGGATGGACTGAGCGAGAAGGTGATCTTCATCAATCGTTCGTCCAAGGTCGTCAAGGGTGGCCGACGCTTCAGCTTCAGCGCCCTTGTGGTCGTTGGTGACAAGCAGGGCCGGGTCGGCTTGGGTCTCGGAAAGGGAGGGGAGGTCAGTGAGGCCATCAAGAAGGGCGGCGAGAACGCGAAGAGCCGTCTTGCCAATGTCTCCCTTTCCGGCAGCACCATTCCCCACGAAGTCTACTCCGAATACGGCGGCGCCAAGGTGCTACTGCGTCCTGCCAGCCAAGGAACCGGCCTCATCTGCGGCAAGACGGTCCGCGCCGTGATCGAGTCCGTCGGCATCCGTGACGTGCTTTCAAAGTCCCTCGGTTCCAAGAACGCGGCCAATGTCGCCAAGGCGACCTTGGCGGCTATCCTGACCCTCCGTACCCGCGAGCAGATCATGAAGACTCGCGGCCTCGAACACCGCCTCGCCAAGGTCAACTGATATGCGTCTCCACGATCTCAAGCCCCGTCCCGGTGCCAAGCACCGCCGCAAACGCCTCGGTCAAGGCGAGTCCAGCGGTCACGGAAAGACCTCCGGCCGCGGCGGCAAGGGCCAGTCGGCCCGTTCCGGCAGTTCCATCCGCCCCGGTTTCGAGGGTGGCCAGATGCCGCTGATCCGCCGTATTCCGAAGCGGGGCTTCAACAACGCCCGCTTCAAGATCAACTATCTGCCAGTGAACTTGTCCGCGCTCAATACGTTCGCCGACGGCGACGTGGTCGATGCCGCCGCGCTTCGCAAGGCCGGCTTCGCCACTGGAAAGTCCGACGGCATCAAGGTTCTTGGG
>CAIYXO010000768.1 GCA_903930165.1 uncultured Verrucomicrobiota bacterium
CCTCGGGAAGGTCCGGACGGCCGGCATCGAAGCCCACGCCATCGCCCGGCTTCACCGACGCCTCGGGCCGCACGCGCACCGCCTCGCGGCCCACGGCCTCGACGACGCCCACCAGCACTCCCCGCTTCTTGCCGAAGCGCGCATGCGCCAACTCCTGGTTCTGGATCCCGCGGAACCATCCCGTGTAGAGCCCCCGGCTGAACGCCATCTCCAGCTCGTACTTCTGTTTCCCGATGGGGGACCCGGGATCCGGAGAAGCCGACCGGAGGGCGTCCAGGGCCTGGCGGTAGACGCGGGTGATGCTGGCCACGTACTCCGGCGACTTGAGCCGCCCTTCGATCTTCAGCGAGGAAACCCCGGCCGCCACCAGGTCCGGGAGCACCTCCAGGCCGGCCAGGTCCTGGGGCGAAAGCAGGTAGCGACGGTCGCCGAGTTCGACCGTCTTGCCGTCCGAGACCAGTTCATACGGCATCCGGCACGCCTGCGCGCATTCGCCACGGTTGGCGCTGCGTCCGCCAAGGGCCTCGCTGGTCAGGCACTGGCCCGAGTAGGCCACGCAGAGCGCCCCGTGCACGAACACCTCCAGCGGCAGGTTGCGGTCGGACACCGGAGAGCCATCGGCAGCCGGAGCGGCCAAGGCCGTCCGGATGGCCCGGATCTCCTTGATCGAGTTCTCCCGGGCCAACACGACGAGGTTGCAGCCCAGATCCCGCGCGAAATCCACCCCGGTCGGGTGGGTGATGGTCATCTGAGTCGATCCGTGGATCGGGAAGTCCGGCGACAATCTCCGGATCAGACGGCAGATGCCGATGTCCTGGACGATCGCGGCGTCCACGCCCGCGGCGATGATGGACCGGAGGTAGTCCGCGGCGGCGGGAAGTTCGTCGGTGAAGACGAGCGTGTTGAAGGTCACATATCCGCGGACACCCCGCCGATGCAGGAATTCCATCAATGCCGGCAGGTCGGCTTCGGTGAAGTTCCGGGCCCGCATCCGGGCGTTGAACCGGTCGAGGCCGAAGTAGATCGCATCGGCGCCGTTCTCGACCGCGGCGCGCGCACACTCCCAGTCGCCGGCCGGAGCCAGCAGTTCCGGCAACGCCATCGGGGCGGTCGGTGCCGTGGGGACGGATTCGGACTTGGACTCGGTCGCGCTCAACGTCCGGATCATGCACGCATCCCGTTAGAAGTTCAGGCCTGATTCTCCGATCTCCCTCAGGTGGCCGCGGCTGCCAAGCTGCGGTCTCCTCTCCATTCCCACCTCACGCCGATTCTTCGACACGGATTTCACGGATTCCGTCCGAGCGGAGACCGATCCCTCGCAAACGCTCCAAGCCGCCAAGGCATTCCTGATTCCCGATCTCCTGCAGGTAGCCGCGGCCACCAGGCTGCGGACGATCGCCGCCGATTCGCATCCATCCACTAGAAGGTCAGCGTGGCCTCGAAGTAGGCGTAGGTGGTGTCGCCGTTCCGGGCCGCATTCGGTGCCTGACGCAGGAAGTCGCCACGGAAGAACCAGGTCACCCCGGTGTCCAGCCGCAGGTTCCCGGGCAAGGCTTCCCAGCGGAACCGAAGCTCCAATTGCTGGCCCACATCCGCGCCGGAACGTCCCGCGGCATCGCGGACACCCGCGGCCGGGAAGGCGTCGGCAGCAGAGTCCAGCCAGACCTGTCGCCACGCGCCAATGGCCTCGAGGCCCTTCCGAGGACGCACGCCCAGCGAGACTCCCGGCGAACGCAGGTTGGCCCGTGCGATGGCCCCGTAGATCCCGGTCGGACCGTACTCCCAACGGCGTGCCCCGAAGAGGGTGTCAAAACGCTGGTTCCGCCCGTCCGACGCGGATCCGTCGCCCGACGCCTGGTCGTAGGCGACCTCGAACCTCGGGGTCCATGGGACGTCGATCGTGTAACCGGCCGATCCATGGAGGAAGTAGGCGGTGTGGTCGAGTTCCGGAAGATTCCCGATCCCGGACTTGGAGGTGCCTCGCTGCAGCGCCGATTCGATCTCGAGGTCGAACTTCCCCACGCTGGGCCGACGGAAGGTCCGGAAACCCGGGGTGTGCAGACGCCGACCACGGCTCGCCGGATCGTTCTCCTCCAGCAAGGTGTACCAGTAGACCTCGGCACGGAGATCCGCGGGCAGCTTCCGCGAGGTCGCATGCATCCCGAGGAACTGCCGGCCGAAATCCTGGGAGTCCGCGACGATGTCGTTGTCGAGCAGCGAGGTCGCGTCGTCGGGCAACCTCTGGACCGGCAGGAACCAGAAGGCCCGCACGGAATCGCCACGATTGCCGGACCAGAGCCAGTCCGCCCCGGTGAAGGCGTTGATGGTGTTGCGATAGGCGTTGCGGGCCACCAACCGGCGATTCCCCAGGTCCAAGGTTTCGCGTCCCAACCTCAGGACGTTGGTACCACCCGGGATGAGGTCGCCGGCTTCCCACCGGACGTGCGCTTGGAGCACCTCCAAGGGATTGACCATGGTGTTGTCCACGGGGGAACCGGAGTCGGAAAGGTATTGGCGCGCGTCGAGGACCTCGGTGAAGAGCCCGACAGGCCGCGTGGCAAGCTCGGCCGAGAGGCTGGTGCGCAGGGCCAAGGCCTGGTCCCCACCCTGCCGTCCTGAGCGGAACTGTCCGTCGAGGGTCTCGTAACGGGTCCGCTGTTCCCCGGCCAACCGCAGCCAATCCGGCAGCCCCAAGGCCTCTCCCAGTCTCCACGGAGCCGCGGTCAGTGGCAGGGAAGCCAGTACGAGGACCGGAAGGAGGTTCCACAAACTTCGAATCGAAGGGCTCATGCGCCTCCGGGAACATCCCCGGGAAACCCGCCCCGCTTCAAGGAACCGATCCAATCGCCATGGCGCGAACCGAGCGCTCCATTCCGGCCGTCATTCCCTCTGGCTGAGCAAGGTGGGCAACCCGTGCCCATCGGCGGCTTGGCAAGGGGGGGTGCGGCTTGCTAACACCCTCCATGCTCCAGTCTCCCCGCTGGTTCCAGGCGCTGGGTCTTGCCCTCGCCTTCAACGCCATCTCCCCAGTCTCTGGCCAAAGCCTGACCCCGTTCCGGGCTCCGGACGTCTGGCAACGGTTCACCAGCCGGTCCCTCGCCCAAGGTCCCAGTCGGTTCGTCCCGGATGGCTCTGGTGGCATGATGTTCTGGTTCCAGCAATTGGACCGGGCCAACGGGCAGTTGACCGGTGCGCCGATCCTCCTGCGCGGGGACGGTTCGGTGAACCCGGAGTTCCGCCCGGGTGCCCTGGCCTACAGCGTGGGCGCGGTGGCCCGGACCCAGGACGGCAAGTGGCTCGTGGCGTACTCCGCCACCGGGGCCGAGGTGGTCATCCGCCTCAATGCCGATGGATCCCGGGACGCCGGCTTCGAAGCGAAGGGCTTCACCCAAGGCATCCGCTTCCTCACTCCACTGCCCAACGGGGACATCCTGGTGGCGGTTTCCGGCAACCAGATCGGCAATCCCCATCCCTCCGCCATCGAAACCCCGACGGCCACGGTCGTTAAGCTCTACGCCAACGGCCAGGTCGATCCGTTCTTCAACCGTCCCGTCCTCCTCGCCAACGGCCTGAGCTTCATCTTCGCCCCTCCCTTGGTCGACTCTCAGGGCCGCTTCTACCTCGGTGGGACCTTCATCACCGCCGGCGCCGACCCCCGGTACAATCTCGCCCGCTACCTTCCGAACGGCGTGCTCGACACCTCCTTCGCCGGAAGCCGCTCCCTGTCCACCACCCTCGGCGGTGTCGTCCGGGGCATCGGTTTCCAGTCCGATGGCAAACTCGTCGTCGTCGGCAACATGCTCATGCCGGCGACCCTCCCGCCGACGGTGCCTTCCACCCAACGCACCACCAACCGCTTCGTCGCCCTGCGCTTCGACTCGGACGGACGGGTCGATCCGTCCTTCCAGCTCACCCTCCGGACACAGCTCTCCGACATCCCCGCGCCGGACTACCCGCGCATGCTGCTGATCCAGCCCGATGACCGGCTCGTGGTCGCCCAGGACGGGCTGCGGCGCCTGAACGCCAATGGAACCCCTGATCCGACCTTCTCCGCCGTCCGCTCCGCTCCGGTGTTCTGGGTCGGGGCCTTGGCCGACGGACGGATCGTCATGCCCGGCGGATTGCCCGAACAGGGGGTCACGATCGTGAACTCCAATGGCGTGCCGGACCGTTCCTTCGCCGTCCAAGGCTTCGGTACTTCCGTCGAAACCTCCTTCGCTCTCCTGCCCGGCGGCCGTGTGGCCCTCGCCGGCAAGTTCAACCGGGTCGGAGCCCTGCCGGCAGATGGAGTCCTCCTCCTCGAGGCCGATGGAACCCCCGCGGCGCAACAGCCCGGTCTCGATGCCGTGGCTCCGGACGCACTCCCGGAGGTCCTCGATAACGCACTCGAGATCACGGGCACTCCGGCCACCGGACTCTACTTTTCCGGGCGTCTCCACGGCGTCGATCCTCTTGCTCCCCCTGTCTTCGACGGTGTGCGGCGATTCACGACGAACGGCCTGCCCGACACCACGTTCACCCCGCCGGAGCACTTCGTTGCCCAGATCTATCCGGCGCGGGACGGCTCGCTCTGGTACGCCGGAACCGACGCCCAAGCCGGCCTCTACTCCGTACCCTTCGGGTTCAACGCACCGCTCGACACCCAACTCTGGCTCACCCGACGCAGCCGGGACGGCTCCATCGCCCCCGGATTCCAGATCCGGGGACGCGAAGAGGCTTCCTCCCTGTTCCAGTTGGATCGGAATGGCGTGCAGATCCGCCTCGGATCGGTCCGCATCCTCGCCGAGGCCTCCGACGGCTCGGTCTACGTCGAGATCGGCGGGGTCGATGGGGAGACGTCCTTGGCCAAGATCCGGCCGGACGGAACCGATCATCCGGGTTTCCAGCCGCTGTCGATCCCCGGCAACACCGGAGGCGAGTCCTTCGACACCCTTTCCGACCCGGCCATCGGACCTTCGGTGGCCTACAGCGTCCTCCGCTTCGGCGGCCAATTCGAAACCGCCGTGGAATTGTCCGACGGCTCGGTCCTGGTGGGCGGCAGCTTCAGCACCCTCCCCGGCGGCGGCCCCAGCCAGCTGGCGTTGATCTCCCCCAACGGACAAGTGAATGCCGGCTTCCAACACCAGGGCTTCCGGAACTTCCGACCATTCGGGATCCCGTCCGTGCTTGCGCTCGCCCGCGACGCCCTCGACCGCATCTACGTCGCCGGCAACTTCGACCACTACGGGACCAACGAGGTCCACGGCCTGATCCGGATCGACCGCAATGGGCGACTCGACCGCACCTTCAGCAGTCCCATCGCCCTCGTCGACTACCCGTCCCCCAGGGCGAAGCTCGTGCTCAACGGCTCCCAGCTCTGGGCCGGAGGCAGTTTCCGGGCCCTCGACGAAACCTTTCCGCGCCCGCTCTGGAAGATCGACCTGGGCACTCTTCCCGCCCTCCCTCCGCTCCGGCCGGTGTCCGTGGGCGGTCAGCCCGGGTTCGAATGGCCCGCGTCCGCAGGAAACGTCGTCGTCGAACAAATCGCCGACCTCACTTCTCCGATCGGCTGGGTTCCCGCCATCGGAAGCCTGATCGAAATCAACGGCACAAAACGATTCGTGGTCGCCGCCTCCGCGAATTCGGCCTATTTCCGCGTGCGGCTGGTAACCGAATGAGCCCCAGACGTCGGTTGCATCCAACCAGTCACATGGAAGTCACTCACCACCGGTGGACGCGGAAGGAAACCGCGCATAGCCTGTCTCCGGTTGACGTTTTCAAAGGACGAGTCGGGGCTTGACCCTAAAGCCATGATCCGACTATCCAATGACCGTTCTCCCGATTCCATAGGTCAGGCCCCTTGGGCTTGATCGACCATTTTTTCACTTTTGCTCCTGAGTGGGAGCAAGGCCGGCGGGCTTTGGCGGTGTAATCCGTGTGTCACCCCAAAGCCCGCCGTTTCCTTTTCCGGGACCGGAATCGCGCTGATTGCCCACGTCGAGAAGCTCGACTCAAGGACATCTAGATCCCTTGACCAGAGCGCTTTACGGATTCGGTTCTCCCTGGCTGTTTCGGTCTTCAGGATCGTTCCCAACCGTCCGGCCTGTGGGTCGGATCTTCCCCAGGGCATCAACTTGGAACCCGCTGAAGACGGCACCTCGCAGCCCGTCCCTTCCGAACGGGAATTTCAGTCTGATACCCGTGATTTCGGGCTTAAAGGCCAGAACGCCCACCTGAACCGGTTCTCCGAGGAGAAAAAGTGGAGAGATTGGGGTCTTCGATACGGATAAGGAATTCGGGAACCTCGAAGCCCAATCGTCCACTTTCCCCCCGGTCCCACGTTCCGCGTCCGAAGGCGCCCGCTTCTTCGACCCCGTCGGGGCGTCGGTTCAGCTTTCGCCGAACTGGATCGCGTGGAGACGACCGTAGGCCCCATTCCGGGCCAGAAGTTCGGAATGGCTTCCCTGCTCGATGATCCGACCGCCGTCCATCACCACGATCGTATCCGCCTTCTGTATGGTTGAAAGCCGGTGCGCGATGCACAGCGTGGTCCGACCTTCCATCAGGACCTCCAGCTCCGCCTGCACCAGTCGCTCGGATTCGCTGTCCAATGCGCTGGTGGCCTCGTCGAGCACCAGGATCGGCGCGTTCCGCAACAACGCCCGGGCGATGGCGATCCGTTGGCGTTGCCCTCCGGAAAGTCCTGCCCCCCTTTCGCCCACCACCGCGTCGTACCCGCCGGGACGAGCCAAGATGAACTCGTGGGCGTTCGCGTGGCACGCCGCCGCCTCCACCTCCGCATCGGTCGCATCCAATCGGCCCATCCGGATGTTCGCACGGATCGTGTCGTTGAAGAGCAGGGTCTCCTGCGTGACGATCGCCATCTGGGATCGGAGGTCTCCCGTCCCCACTTCGCGCAGGTCCGTGCCCCCGATGCGGATCGAACCGGTGGCCGGGTCATGGAACCGCAGCAGCAGGTTGGTCACCGTCGTCTTTCCCGAGCCACTCGCCCCCACCAACGCCACCAATGAGCCGGGCTTCATGACCAGGTTGAACCCGCGGACCACGGTCTTCTCGCCGTAGGCGAAGGAGACGTCCTCGAAGACGATCTCCGCCCCCTGAGCCTGAAGCCGCCGCGGCACCGCCGGTTCCGGGATGCCGGGCACGGTCTCCAGGATCGGGAACAGCCGCTCCCCGGCCGCCCGCCCCTGCTCCAGTTGGCTCCAAAGCCGGGACAGGTTCTTGACCGGCTGGTAGAGCGCGAACAGGGATCCGACGAAGGAGGTGAAATCGCCCGCCGAAGGCCTCTGGTCGGCGGCGAGTCCCACCACATAGAACAACATCAGGCAAACCCCGACCGACCCGACCGTCTCGATCATGGGCCCCGGGAGCTCGCTGTTGCGCAGGAACCTCATGTACTGCGAGGTGATGCGCTTCGAGGTGGCGGCGAATCGACCCGCCATCAGCGACTCGAGGTTGAAGGCCTTCACGACCCGGATGCCGGTGAAGTTCTCCTGCATCTGGTCGGTCAACTCGGCGGTGTGCAGCTGTGCCGCCTTCCAGGAACGCCGGACCTTGCGCCCGTAGACCACCACCGGCACCACCACCAATGGAAACACCACCAAGGCCACGGCCGTCAAACGCGGCTGCATGAAGGCGAGCAGGAAGACGATGCCCACGATGGTCGCCGGATCCCGCGCGACGGTGGAAAACCCCTGGCCAATGCACTGCTGGATCGCCTGCGACTCGTTCATGAGACGCGACTGCAGGTCACCGGTTCGGGCCGACCCGAAGTAGTCCAAGGAAAGGCGTTGGAGATGCTCGAAGATCCGGACCCGCAGGTCATGCACGGTGGCGGAACCCACCCAGGTCATGCAATAGACGCACAGGAATGCCCCGGCACCCCTTAGCATCATCGCGATCGGAACACAGGCGATGATCCAGCCCAACGCCGGCGAGTCGGCCCCGATGCGCACCCGGGCGTACAGCTGGAGGATGGGCTCACGGAGAACCCCGGGAATCTTGGCGAGGGAATCCTCAAGGGAACGGGCGCCTGCGGTGGGAAAAGCCGCATCAAAGACCAGCTTGACCGCCAACATGAGCAAGCC
>CAIYXO010000769.1 GCA_903930165.1 uncultured Verrucomicrobiota bacterium
CGAAGTCGGCGGCGTCACCCCCGATGGTGGTCACACTCGCAATGGAGAGCGCACCGGTGCCAGTGCTGCGGACGGTGAAGGTCTCCGCCGCGCCCGGGGTGTTCAGGTTTCCGCTGCCAAAGTCGATGTTGGCGATCATCGCATCCAGCGGGGTGCCCGCCGGCTGTTCGACGGCGATGTCCGGCACGGGGTCGTAATCGTAGAGCTCCAACTCATCGATGCCGATGGGGAACAAAGCGGCCAGCACCTTGATCCGGAAGCCGGTGGCCTGCACGGGCGTGAACGAATAGCGGTGGCGCAAGGCCGGGGTGGGGATCGTCCCGGGATGGACGATGCTTCCGAGGGTGATCCAATTGGCGTCGGGCGTGGCGGCGTCGGGATTGGGCGTGGTGGTGAACTGCAGGGTGTAGGTGCCGTCTACACGGCTGGTCTGGACGCCCTCGTTGTCGCGACCAAACGCCACCCGGCTGATGGTCACCGGCGAGGCACCCAGGTTGATCCCCACGAAACTGTCCGTGGTGCCGGCGATCCAACTGTTGGCGTTGCCGTAGATCCCGTCGTTCACGTCGGCGATGGCATGGGGGGCGACGCCGACCTCGTCCTTGGCAAAAGCGGTCTTGCCTGTGGCGAGGTTGTTCGCGGCCAGGCCGCCGCCCGTCTCGATCCGCACCGGCGGGCCGGGATAGATCTCCAGCTCGTCCACGGCGATGTAGTCCGTTCCATTCAGCGTCTTCAGCCGCAGGCCCGTGGCTTGCACCGGCGTGAAGGAGTAGCGGTGCCGCCGATGCGGTGAAGCGAAGTTCGCGCCGCCCGCCGATTGGTAGTCCAGCGTGCCGATCGTGGTCCAACTCGCATCGGGTGTGGCGGCGTCGGGATTGGCCACGGTGGTGTACTGCAGCGTGTAGAAGCCCAGCGACCGGTCGGTGTTGCCTCCCAGGTTGTCGCGACCGAACGCGACGCCGCCGATCCATTGTGCCGCGGCGCCGAGCGGGATTCCGACAAAGCTGTCGGGCGATCCCGCCAGCCAACTGCTCGCCTGGCCATAGGTGCCGTCATTCACGCTGGCGAGCGCGTGCGGGCTGAGGGGAAAGGTATCCTGTGCGAACGCTGTCTTGCCCGTCGCGAGATTGAGCGCCTCGGCGGAGCCCCCTTCTGCCAGCAACGTCAGGCCGCCACCGCTGAGGACGAGGCCGGCCCAGGCCGGTCCTGTGACGCCGAAGAGCAGGAACACGAAGGCCAGCAGAAGCCCGGTCCGCAACCCCGTGAGCGCACGACTCGGGAGCCACTGGGCCGGACCGGGGCGGACGGCGTCGCTGCGCGGACAAGTCGGAGAACCCGTGAATTGATACATCGGACCGACCCTACCGATGCCGACGGGCGGTCCGCCATCGGATGAAGATGGGACATGCCAACGAAGGGCACGTCACCGGCTTCAACGCCCGAGGAACTTCACCACCGCTTCCGTGCGGTTGCCGACCTGCAGCTTCTCGTAGACGTGCTGGAGGTGCGTGCGGACGGTGGAGATGCCGATGCCCAGGCGGTCGGCGATCTCCTTGTATTGGCACCCGAGGGCGAGGGCTTCGACGATTTCCCGCTCGCGCGGGGTGAGGCCGGCGAACTCGGGCGCGGCGGGCTTGGCCTTGGGCGTGAACGACTCCACGACCTTGCGCGCGATGAGGCTGGTCATGGGCGCGCCGCCGGCGTGCAGGTCGCGGATGGCTTCGAGCAGCTCCTCCGGCACGGAACGTTTGAGCAGGTAGCCGGTGGCGCCGGCCTGGAGGGAACGGAAGATCAGGTCCACGTCCTCATACACCGTGAGCATCAGGAACTGCGTGGTTGGATGGCGGGCCTTGAGTTCGCGGACGCAGTCGATTCCGGACTTCCCGGGCAGGTTGATGTCCATGAGCACCACGTCGGGTGCGGAGTCGGCGAGTTGGGAGAGCGCCTGCTCTGCATTGGCAAAGGCTGCGACGCAATGGATGCCGGATGCCCGTTCAAGTCGGGTGATGAAGCCGGCGCGGAGCCGGTCATCGTCTTCGACCACGGCGACTCGGATCCCGGTTTGTTGGTCGGAGTTGGACATAGCAATGGGTGAGTGTGACGGACCAGGGCGGTTGCCGGCATCGGATGAAAGGTGGACCCGGGTGCCGATCAGGCTTCCGCCAGCGGCAGGCTGAATTCCACGCGGGTTCCGCCCGCTTCCGGCCGGGTGATGAGGGCCTCACCGCCGATGCGGGTGAGGCGTTGGCGCATGTTGAACAGGCCGTCGCTCGTCGTGCTGACGCCGGCCGGGTCGAAGCCGCGGCCGTTGTCCTCCACGATCACCTGAAGCGGGCCTCCGTCGGCGCGGATACGCAGTTGGACCTCGGTGGCCGCCGCATGCTTCACCACGTTGGCGAGGGCTTCCTTGAAGGCGAGGAACAGTTGGTGCCGTCGGTCGGAGGCGATGGGCTGCGCGGAGATGCCGGGTGCGATGTCGAAGCGCAGGCGGAGCCCGGCCGGCCGCAGGGCGGCGTCGGCGTGTTGGCAGAGGTAGTCCACCAGCCCGGTGGTGGTGTCGTGCCGCGGGTTCACGGCCCACACGAGCTCGTCGAGTTTGGCGACGATCTCGCGGGAAAGTCCGGTCACCTGGCTGAGCCGGGCCTCCGTCTGTGCCGGGGCCTCGGGTTCGTCCAACGGCGGCGAGCCGAGCAGGGTGAGCTGGGTCAAGGCCGAGCCCACGTCATCATGCATGTCACGGGCGATGCGGACGCGTTCGCGTTCCACCGCCGCCTGCTGCGCGGCCAGGGCGAGCTGTCGCCGCATGCCCCGTTGCGAGAACCAGCGCACCACCAGGACCAGCAGCAGGACGAGGAGGGCGACCACCGGCACCTGGAACGAGGCCCGCTGCCAGAAGAACGGCAGCACGGTGAAGGCGAGCGAGGCGTTCCGTGTTCCCCATTCCCCGCCGGGATGGCGGGCACCCACCTCGAAGCCATAGCTGCCGGGGCGAAGCGTGTCGAACATCACGTCCCGTCGTGTGCCGATCTCGGTCCATCCTTCGCGGAGGCCGGTGAGCCGATAACGGAAGTGCACTTTGTCCGCTGCGGAGAGGCTCGGAGCGGTGAAGGTGATAGCGATGCGGGAACTGCCCGCCGGCGCTTCGCCGCCCGGCGGCAGGCTCACGCCTCCCACCGTGAAGCCGTTGATGAAGGTGCCTGGCGGCACGGCCTTCGTTTCGATCCGGTCCGGCGCGATGCTCGCCAGTCCGTCCAACGTCGGAAACCAAAGCCTGCCGTCCTCGCCCATCATGCCGGCGGGCTGCATGCCCCCTCGGCACTGTTCGGCCCGCAATCCGTCCTCACGTCCGTAGATGATGCAGGGCAGTTGTCCGCTGCCGCTCGCCACCCGCGCGCGGAGATCCCTTCGATGCACCCGGAAGATGCCGTGGAGAGTGCTGCCCCAGACATGGCCGGTGCGGTCCTCGACCAGGTGGCAGACGGTGTCGTCGGGAAGCCCGTCCGCCGATGTGATCGCGGTTCCCTTGCCGTCCTTCCAATACGCCAGACCGCGGTTGGGTGTCCCGATCCAAAGTCCGCCGTCGTCTTCCGCCAGGAGCGACCAGATGGAATTCCCTGGCAGCCCGTCGGCCTGGCTGAAGCGGTCCAGTTTTCCGCCGCGCCAGCGGAACAACCCGCTTCCATGGCTGCCGATCCAGACCGATCCGTCGCGGGTTTCGGCGAACGCGCGGATATCGAGGGCCGTGGTGACCGGGGAGGGGCGGATCGCTTGCGGCTCCAGCACCGAACAACCTTCGTCGCTGCCGATCCACACGCGTTGCCGGGAATCCTCCCAGAGCGCCTTGACGGAAGTCTCGTTGGGCAGGCCCCGGAAAGGACGGGTGGCACGGCCGTTCTCCAGGCAGATCAGACCACCGCCGCCGCGGGTCCCCACCCAGGTCCGCTGGCGGGAGTCGGTCAGCAACGCGTAGACGAACATGTTGGTCGGGAAGCCCGGGACGGGATGACGCCGCCAGACGCCGTTCTCGCGGTGGTAGAGTCCGCCGCCGTAGGTGCCGGCCCACATCCCGCCGTTCCGGTCCGGGCAAACCGTGGTCATCATGCGTTCCGTCATCACCTCGGCCCCTTCCGACATCTCGATGACCCGTCGGCTCACGCGGGCCAGTCCGCCCTCGATGCCCGCCCAGATGTTGCCCGCCGAGTCGCGGACCACGGCCAGCACCTGGTTCCCCGGCAGCCCTTCGTTCATGGTGAAACGGAGGTATTCCCCGGTGGGGCTGACCCGCCACAGGCCGGTGCCGAACGTGCCGCACCACAGGTTGCCCTGGTTGTCCTCCACGGCGCCCCATACCTGCGTCCCCGAAGGCCAGGCGATGGTCGTGGACAGGCCGTTCGTGTGCCATCGGCGCAGACCGCCGTCGGCCCAGATCCACAGCCCGCCATCCTGCGACGGGAACAGGTTGGAGACATTTGCGGCGACCAGCTTCTGGAAGCGGCCGTGGCGGAAGACGGCGGCTTCCCGTTCCGTGCCCGCGCAGATCTCCCCATCCGCGTTGCTGCACAAGGTCTGAACCACCCGTCCTTCCAGGCCGGAATCCGCAGGCAGAGGTTCGGGCCGCCCCCCGCGGAGCCGGGCCGCCTTGCCGTCCTTGGTGATGAACCAAGGCACACCGGAACCGTCGAGAGCGTGCGTGGACGTGCGGACCGCCCGCAGCATGTCCGCCCAACCGGAGACGACCGGCGACCCGCCCGACGGAAAGGTCAACAGGGCTCCTGAATTGAGGACGAAGCCCGGTGTCCCGTCGATCCGACCCCAGAGGAAGCGGGCGTGTTCCTCGTCCTTTCCAGGTTGCCACCAGGACTTGGACCTTCCGCCGGTCTGCTCGAGGACGTGCCCGTTGTTGCTCACCACCCAAAGCGTTTCGCCGTCGGCGGCCATGCGCCGCGCGTAGCCGAAAGTGGACGCCGGGGTGTCGTCCGGGAAATGGGTGACGAAATGCAGGCCGTCGAAACGGGCGATGCCATTGCGCGTTCCGATCCAGAGGAATCCGTCGCTGGTCTGCTCCAACGCGTTGACGCTGTTCTCCGGGAGTCCGTCCTCCGTTCGCCATGTGGTCAGCATGTAGTCCCCGACGCCAACGGACGCAGGCACCGAAATCAGAGGCCCCGCCACCAACAACAGCAGCAAAAGCGCCGCGTGAAGGATCGGGCGCAACCCGGACAATGGGCGAGGTTCAAACCACATGCGGCGCTACGCAAACCGACATTTCCGGGGCATCGCGGCCGACGCTACGGACCCGACGATGGCAGGCAAGGTTTTCAGTGGCCGGCCACGCGTCTCCGGCCTCCCCTGCGGAACCATGGCCTGCGGCCTCGCAACGGAATTGGACCACGGGTTGTGGCCCGCTCCGGCTTAGGGTTTTTCCGTGCCCGTGCCGGATCCGTTGGCATTCACCGGATGGCGGGGATCGAAGGAGGACTCCTGGGCGAGCTGCTTCCAGAGTGCCAGGGCCGCCTCGCTGGGATGGGGCGGTACCTGTACGGAGATCTCGATGTAGAGGTCCCCACGGGAACCGGAACCGGCGGGAAGTCCTTGGCCCCGTACCCGAAGCTTCTGGCCCTGGCGGGTTCCCGCGGGAACCTTGACCTTGACCGAACCTTCCAGGGTGGGAACGGGAAGGGTGGTGCCCAGCACGGCCTCCCACGGAGCCAGATCCAGGGTGGCCATCAGGTCGGTTCCTCTGGCGGTCCAATCCGGATGCCTCGAATACCGGACGTTCAGGAAGATGTCCCCGGGAGCGCCTCCCCCTTTTCCGGCACCCCCTTTTCCGGGAATCCGGATGGACTGCCCGGACTGCACTCCGGCGGGAATCCGGACGTTGCAGCGATCGACGCCTTCCGTCTCGTCCCCGGAATCCTCCCGGCGGATGCAGATCACCCGGACCGCGCCGAG
>CAIYXO010000770.1 GCA_903930165.1 uncultured Verrucomicrobiota bacterium
CCTCGGGAAGCGGAGGGACAATGTCGTGCGCTACACCGACCAAGCCCTCGGCGCGTTCTTCGAGAAGGCGAGGAAGGAGGCCTTCTGGAGCAACACCGTCTTTGCCATCGTGGCGGACCACGGCGCGCGGGTGTATGGCAGCCAGACCATTCCGATCCGTTCGTACGAGATCCCCATGGTCGTGCTGGGACCGGCGGTGGTGCCCCGGCCGCGGCGGGTTTCGACGCTCGGATGCCAACTCGACGTCGCTCCAACCCTGCTCGGACTGCTGGGTCGACCGTATCGGTCCACCTTCTTCGGGCATGACCTGCTCAACGACCCCGAAGGCGGACGCCGGGTTCTCCTGCACCACAACCGTTCCATCGGAATCTATGCCGATGAGCGTCTGGTGGTGTTCAACCTGAACCGGCACATCGAGTACTTCGCCGGCAACCCCAAGTCCGGCCAGATGCACCGGGTGCTCGAGGCCGATGCCCGGATGAAGGAACTCGAAACCGACGGCACCGCCCTGTTCCAGGTTGGCGACATCCTCTACATGGCCCGGCACTACGGGGCGGGAAGCGCGGACCACTGACGCGACGTCGCCGCATGCCTGACGCGCGGCCGGGAGGGCGGGACGGCGGAATGCAGCCGGGTGCGAGGCGCCGGATCGGCCATCCGGGTTAGCCGACGAGGATACGGGAATCCCCGAGGCCTAGGAAACCGGGTTCCGCGTCCTGACGCACCGATCCCATCGGGACGCTCCGGCAAGGATCCCGATCAGAACCCGTCGCGGAAGACCACGCGGGCGATCCCGTAGAGCACCAGCAGCAGGAAGGAGAGGGACAGGATGAACCGCCGGCGGGCGATCTTGCGTTCGTAGCGGAGCGGGCGGAGTCCGTGGACCGATCCGGCCGCCATGAGGTTCACCAGACCTGAAGGTTGCCGCGGACGGGCGCCGAGCCGCGACTTCAGGCGGCTCCAAGCCTCGACCAGGTTGTACCGGTCGGGCGGGGCGCCGGCTTCCGCGCCCGAGGGGGCACCTGCGGGCGGCCGCGGCGCCGGGATGGGGGCATTCCTCGCGGGCGCCGACTGCGGTGTGGGCTGCGGGGAAGCCGGAACGGTGGGCGCCGGTTGACGGGAAGCCGGCCGCAACGGAGGCAACGGTTGGGTCGACAGGTCCGCGATCCGCCGCTGGAGCTGCGCGATCTCCCGTTCCAACGCCTCCTGGCGGGTGGCCATCGGATCCTTCGCCTTGGTGAACCAGCCCACGTCAGGACCTCAACGCTTGACCGCCAAAACGACGGCGACGGCCAGGACGCCGACGCCGAGCACGAGGATCGGCCAATTGAAGGCGAGTCCCATGCGGGCCAGCTGGCCGAGGCCGAGGCCGGCCAGGTTCGGCGCGGAGGCGGGCGTGCCCGGTTCGGAGGCGGCCGGCGCCTTGCCGTCCAGGAAGGGCCAGGCGAGCCGGGCCTGGCTGTACTCCATCCGGGCGTTTTCGATCGTGGCGAGTCCGCGGGAAAGCTCCGTCTCCCAGGAGGTGTCGGTCCAGGTCTGCTCGTTCAGCGTCTGGACCTGGGCCAACGAGGAGCGGAGTCCTTCGAGGGTGCGGGACATCTGCTGGGCATCGCGCCGCAGGTTGTGCTCCGCCTGCTCGAGCAGGCCCACCCCGCGGATCAGGCCCTGCAGCATCTCCTCGCGGCCGGTGTGGAACTCCGAACGGCGACGGCGCATCTCCTCCACCGCCGCCTTCGCCCGCTCCAGCTGTTCCTGCGCCTCGCGGAGCCGGGTCAGCTCCTGCTGGGTGGCGGTCAACTGGCTGTCCAACTCCTCCCGCGTGGGCGCCCTGCCGGCCGCACCCGACCCTCCAGGCGTCGGACGCGGCGCAGGCGCCGGCGAAGAGCGGAGGTCGGTGTCCACGAAGTCAGTCCCGTCGATGCGCATACTCGTTGCCCGGTCACGCTACGTCGCGACCCGGACAAAGGGAAGCGAGGGTTGTCCCCGCTGTGAAAAACCCGCCTACGACCACAGTGTCACCACCAGAAATGGGGCGCGGAACCATCGGTCCGGATTTCCTGGCGGGCGAACGCACGGTACTCCGAATGGCCGTCGAGCATCAGCAGGTTGCCACCGGCGGGAAGGGCTCCGTTGAGATGCGCGGAGCTGTGTCCCGCCCATCCGCCGTCCACCTTGGTGAAATTGCGGTTGGCCCCGGTGCGGGTGGCCGAGTTGGAGAGGGTGGCGTCCGCGACGAGGACCCGCGAGGACGGACCCGGTTCGTATTCCTGACCGCCGATCACATAGGGCTTCGGATTGAAGCTCTCGGTGATGTTGGTGGCCCGGATGCGGCCGGAGCCCTTGAACGCGACGGCGTAGCCGATCACGCGGTAGCCGCTGGCATTGTCGCCGGCGACCTCGTTGGTGCTTCCGGTGGTGAAGCTCCAGAGCTGGTTGTTGTTCTGCTTCTCGAACCCGGGGCAATACAGGATGTTCCTCTGGCCGCCGTTGCGTACGAACGCGTTGGCCGCCTTGGCCGGCAGATCCCAGGGCCACACCGCCCCGGAGCAGTCGGGCAACTGGTCCCGGTTGTCGTCACCGTAGATCCGGATCGCGAGACCCAGGTTCCGGAGGTTGCTGGAACACTTGGTGACGATGGCCTTGCTCTTGGCCTTGCCCAGCGCGGGCAGGAGCATCCCGGCGAGAATCGCGATGATCGCGATCACCACCAGCAGCTCGATCAACGTGAAGGCCCTTCGGGAGGTGCGGGTCAGATTCATGGGTACAATCCCGGACGGGTCGAAGGCGCGACAACGGTCTATGCGCCGCCCGTCTCAAGGGGATGATGCATCCAAGCCCACCGGGGCAAGGACGTCCATGAACTCCCGCGCCGAGTCGGTGAGTTTTTCCACCAGCATCCCGTCGCCTTCCCGGGAACTCAGGGCGCCGAGAGACGGACCACCCGGAAGAATCCCGCGGTCGACGGCACGGGATGGGAGAACGTGATTTCGTTCCCGGGACCTGCGACCGCTTCCTGGGAGATTGTCTCGAATTCCGAGTCCAACGCAGCGGACTTCTCCAGGCGGTAGAACGCGCCGGGCACGGCATCCACTCGGAAA
>CAIYXO010000771.1 GCA_903930165.1 uncultured Verrucomicrobiota bacterium
GGAGCTCCCTTCTCCGGCCACTGGGCGTTCACGGCCCCTGTGCGTCCTCCGCTTCCGGGTTCCGGCAAGCGGCATCCGGTGGATCGGTTCATCGAGTCGCGGCTCTCCAAGGAAGGGCTGTCCCTCTCCGCGATGGCCGACCGCGCGACGCTGCTGCGCCGGTTGAGCCTGGATCTCGTTGGGCTTCCGCCAACTCCCGCAGAGATCGATGCCTTCGAAGCCGACCGGTCCGCGGCGGCTTTGGAGAAGGTGGTGGACCGGCTGCTGGCCTCGCCGCATTTCGGCGAGAGGTGGGCGCGTCCGTGGCTGGACCTGGCCCGCTATGCGGACAGCGCCGGTCTCGGCTCCGATCCGCTTCGGCTGAACATCTGGCCCTACCGCGACTGGCTGATTTCGGCGCTGAACCGGAACCTGCCTTTCGACGAGTTCACCCGGCAGCAGATCGCCGGGGACCTGCTGCCGGACGCGGGTGAGGAGCAGCGCATGGCGACGGCGTTCCACCGGAACACCATGACCAACACCGAGGGCGGCACCGACGACGAGGAGTGGCGCGTGGCGGCGGTGAAGGACCGGGCGAACGTCACGATGCAGGCCTGGATGGGGCTGACCTTCGGCTGCGCCCAGTGCCACACGCACAAGTTCGATCCGATCACCCATCGCGAGTACTACTCTCTGTTCGCGTTCTTCAACCAGACCGCAGACAACGACCAACCGGACGAGCGTCCGACGATGCCCTACTTCTCCGCGGCCGAGCGGACGGAGCGCCGCCGGATCCAGGGTCGGATCGACGCCCTGCAGGAGCGGTTCCTGGCTTCGGACGCCGGTTATCCCGAGGAATTCGCGGCGTGGGTGGCCGAGGCGGCGGCGCCCGCCTCCTGGGTCGCCCTCATTCCGGAGTCGGCGGTGTCCACGTCCACGAACGGCTCGACATTGCGGATCCTCGGTGACGGCTCGGTTTTGGCGGAAGGGGAGGGACCGGAACGGGACGGATACCGGATCCGCGTCCGAGGCGTTCCGGATGGGATCACCGCCTTCCGGTTGGAGGCGTTGACGGATCCCTCGTTGCCGAAGGGCGGCCCTGGACGGGCGATCGGGGAGGGCAATTTCGTGCTGACCGATTTCCGGGTGCAGGTGCTCCCGCGGAAGGCGCGCTCGGCCTCCGCGCGATTCGTTCGGATCGAGGCACCCGGGGACGGCCGGATCCTTTCGTTGGCGGAGGTCCAGGTCTTCAGCGCCGGCGCCAACGTGGCCGGTACTGGCAAGGCGAGACAGTCGAGCACCGGCTACCTCGGCGATGCCGGAAGGGCGATCGACGGCAACACCGACGGCAACTACGACAGTGCCCGGTCCACCACGCACACCGACACGGAGTCGAACCCGTGGTGGGAGCTGGACCTGGGCCGCGAGGTGCCGGTTGAGGAAATCGCGGTGTGGAACCGCACCGACGGTTCCGGCGAGCGACTGGCGAAGTCCCGGATCCTCCTCCTCGATGCGGGGAGGACGTCGGTCTGGGAAGGCTCGATCGCGTCGGCGCCTTCGCCCGTGGTTCGGACCGGACCTTCCGCGGCGACGGAGGTGGCCCTCAAGGACGCCTCGGCGGACCATTCCCAGGGAGGTTTTCCTGCGGCCAATGCCATCGATGGAGACCCGGGCCGGAGGTCCGGTTGGGCGGTCGGCGGCCGACTGGGGACGGCTCATGCCTTGGTGGTCCAGACGTCGAAGCCACTCCGTGCCGCGGATTCGGAATCCATCGAGTTCACCCTCAACCACGCCTTCGGGGAGCGCCAGACCCTGGGCCGTTTCCGCATCTCGGCCACGACGCGGTCCGGTCCGGTCCGCGAATTGCCGGAGTCCGTGGCGAAGGTGGTGGTCAGGCCCCCGGCCGACTGGACCGCGGAGGAGCGTGCCGAGGCGGAGCGGTATCACAGGCCGTTGTCCCGGTCCAAGGGCGGGCTTGCCGCCGAGATCCAGACGCTCCGCACCGCGTTGGCCGCGATCCGCGGTGTGCCGCTTCCGGTGATGCAGGAACTGCCCGCGGAGAAGCACCGCGTCACCCGGTTGATGAACAAGGGCAACTTCCTGGACCCCGGGGAGGTCGTGCCGGCGGAGGTGCCGGCGTCGTTCCACCCGATGTCGGCGGGAAGTCCGACCAACCGGCTTGGGCTTGCCGCCTGGCTCACGGACCGTCGGAATCCGCTCACCGCAAGGGTCGCGGTGAACCGCTACTGGTCGGCCTTGTTTGGGACGGGCCTGGTCGAGACCGAGGAGGATTTCGGGACGCAGGGGTCGCTGCCTTCCCATCCGGAGCTTCTGGACTGGATGGCGGTCGAGTTCATGGAACCCTCCGAACCGGGCGCGCGGGCTTGGGACGTCAAACGCCTGCTGAAGACCCTGGTGACGAGCCGGACCTACCTGCAGGCGTCGACCGTTCCGGAGAAGTCGCGTTCCAAGGATCCGAAGAACCGCCTCCTGTCCCATTTCCCGCGGAGGCGCCTCGACGCGGAGATGGTCCGGGACCAGGCGTTGGCCGTTTCGGGGTTGCTGAGCGGGAAGATCGGCGGTGCGAGCGTCTATCCGCAGCAGCCGGACGGCCTCTGGAGGGCGGCCTTCAACGGGGAACGCAGCTACGAGGTGAGCCCGGGCGAGGACCGGTTCCGACGCGGCCTCTACACCATCTGGCGGCGGACGGCCCCGAATCCCAGCATGTCGACCTTCGACGCGCCGAGCCGGGAAACCTGCACCTTCAGGCGCCAGCCGACGAACACGCCGCTACAAGCCTATGTGACCCTCAACGATCCGGCCTTTGTCGAGGCCGCCCAGGCGTTGGCACGGCGCATCCTGGACGAGGGCGGGAC
>CAIYXO010000772.1 GCA_903930165.1 uncultured Verrucomicrobiota bacterium
AGGAGAAGTCGCGCTTCAGGACCTCGTCGACCAGTTCCAGGTCGCGGGCGATGTCCGCCACGAACACCGAGCCGTGGATGATCGCGTCGGTGATCGGCTTGGAGATCTCGCTCTTGCCGCCGCCGGAGACGGTGCAGGGCTTGTGGCAGAGCGTCCCCTCGGGCCGGGTCCCGACGAGACGCCAGGCGCGCGCGCCGACAGGAGGCTCGAGGTGGACCTTGAACCCGCTCGGAAGGATGTAGACCGACCCGAGTCGCAGGGGGATCCGTTCCGCACGCCCGGCGTTGTCCCAGGAGACCGATTGGCTCTCGAGGTCGAAGCGCACGTTCTCGGGCACATAGACCACGGAAGGATGGCACCGATCCACGGCATATCCCTCGGTCTTCAGGTCCAGGACGTCGGAGAAGAGGCGTGAGACCTCGGCGAAGCTGTGGGGGAAGTCGGCCCGATGCTGGTTCGCGTCGTACTCGCTGCCGAGGTCGTGGCTGGCGAAGACCAGCGCCCCGCCGGCGTGCTCCTCCTCGGCGAGGCCCATCAGGTTCGCGGCGAAGCTGATCTGGGTCTTCACCTCCTTCTTGCAGTAGCCGAAGTAGTTGTCGGAGATGAGGGTGACGATGACTCCGGTGGAGTCCCGCGCGGTGATCTTGAAGGCGTTTCCGTCGTTGTAGAGCTCGCGCGATTCCCGCCAGCACATGCCGTCGCGACGCTGGCGGTCGGTGGCGGCGTCCCAAGCCGGCAGGCCCAGCTCCTTCTTGGTGAGTCCGTTGAGATGGGGGGCGAGGATCACGCAGCCGGAGTGGCCGGACCAGTGTTCCGGATCCAAGGCGGAGTCGTTCTCGGGCAGAAGCGGGTCGCCGGCGTTGCCGAAGATGCTCTCGACGAAGTCGAGGTTGGCCACGAGGGAACCCGGGACGAAGAAGCGGATCTCCATGTCCTGACGGGCCTGGAATCCGGGAATGCCGGGACAGACCACCGGCCGGATCAGCAGCGAGACGAAGCAGGAGGCGGGCGTCGGGCAGGAGGCGGTGAACGGCAGCCGCAGCATCTCCTCGGGCGGCTGGATGGCTTTCGCGAGCAGACGCGAGAAGACCTCCTTCGGCACCGCCTTCTTGTCGTCGGGAATCGGGAGTCCGCCCTCGGTCACGTGGAAGATCCCGGCCGTGGTGCGGCGGTCCGACTTCGGGTTGTGGAGTATCCCGTTGCGCAACCGGTAGCTCCGGAGCATCGGGGAGACGACCTCGTCGCGGTCCGGAGGAAGCGAAAGCAGTCTGGCCAGTCCGGGGCGGTCGAGGGTGAAGGTCCGGCGCGGGAGCTCGGGCGGAACCGCCGAGTCGCAGAGGTAGTCGTGGAGGAAGTTGTTGATCCGCTTGTCCGCCGGGCTGGAGTAGCGCGAAAGCAGCCGGTCCTTCTCCCGGGAGTGGGCGATGAAGCTCGCGAGCGACGCGTCGAGCGCGGCGGACTCGCCGGCGATGGGCACACCCGGCAGGCCCAGTTCGGCCAGCTTGAGATTGATGTGCCGGTGGAGGGAGGCGGATTCCAACGCGTTCGTCGGGTTCATGGTTCGGCGCGGTTCGGGCTGGGTCGGGCCCGTGGGTATCCTCCGGTCAAACCCCGAAGTCATCAAGCGCCGGCCGCACCGCCCCGCGGTCCGGGACCATCGTCGCCCAGGGAGGAGGACTCCAACTGGAGCAGGGTCTCGCAGGCCACGACCGGATCCAGGCTCCATCGGCGGGCCAGCAGCACCACCCGCTCGGTGTTGTTCTGCTCCGGGGGAACCTCGCCGTAACGGACGGGCTCGACTTCCTCTCCGTACTCCCGGCAGACCAGGCCGAGAAGGCGCTCGTCGAGGGTCGTCTGGCCTTCGTTCCAAAGGGCCTCTCCGGCCCACGCGTAGGCCCGCACCACGGCGCCGTCCCGGAGGCAGCCCCAGGCGTGGAAATTCAGCACCCGGTCGGAGGAGTAGAAATGAACCTCTCCGACCACCCGGCTCAGGCCGGTCAGGAAGCGGTAGGCGGCGTCGACGTCCACCACCGGATCGGGGATCGCGGAGCCGATCACCAGCGTCCAGTTCTCCACGGGGGCGGAGACGAAGAAGGCCCGCTCCCGGCAGCGGCCCAGGGCCTCGGACCAAGGGGTTCCCGATTCGGGATCCAGTCCGAGCATCTCACGGACAAAGGCCGTGTTGCTGCTCCGGATCGCCATCCAGCGCGGGGGAAGCGGCAGGAGCATCGGACGGCGGCGACTCCCAACGAGGGACGAAAGCGGGTCCAGGAGGCGGCCTTCCCTGCGCACCGCCCGCAGATGCCGCCGGTAGATGGTGGCGAAAACCGAGGCGATCGCGATGACGACGCCGAAACTCACCAAGAGGCCGATGGCCAAGCCGTGGAGCGCCGTGTTGTTCATCCCGGGTCCGGGAAACCGGACACCGATAAGAACCACAGGAAACCGCGTATGGCAAACGATAGCCGAGACAACGGCCACAATGCGCAGCCAAGTGGACCCGCCGTCGGATTCGCCTTGGGTCCCCCGCCCCGCCGACCCAACTTCCTGCCGTGTCCGCGATCCTGGAGGTGGAGGACCTGCGCGTAGACCTGGCCGTCCGGTCCGGGATGCGCACCGTCGTCGACGGCCTGACCCTGTCCATCGCCCGCTCCGAGATCTTCGGCCTTGTTGGCGAGAGCGGATGCGGCAAGAGCGTCACCGCCCAGACGCTGACCCGCCTTCTTCCCAACGCCCGGATCGTCCGGGGCAGCATCCGGATCGCGGGGGTGGATGTGGCGAAGTCCTCCGAAGCCGAGATGGAAAGGCTTCGCGGGGGCACCGTCGGGCACGTCTTCCAGGAACCCGGGTCGGCGCTGACCCCCTGGATGCCTGTCGGACGCCAGATCCGCGAGGTGCTGGACCTGCACCGGCCGGTGGACGATCCCGAAGGGGAGGTGGTCCGGCTCCTCGAGGAAGTCGGAGTCAGGGATCCCGCCCTCCGGGCCCGCGACTATCCACATCAGCTTTCCGGGGGCATGCAGCAACGGGTCCTGATCGCCATGGCGGTGGCCGCACGGCCCGGATTGCTGGTGGCCGACGAACCCACGACGGCACTCGACGTCACCCTCCAGGCCCAGGTGCTCGAGCTGTTCCGTCGGCTCCGGGACCGCACGGGCACCGCGGTCCTGCTGATCAGCCACAACCTCGCGGTCGTGGCCCGGCATGCGGACCGCATCGGCGTGATGTACGCCGGCGAACTCGTCGAGTCCGGCCCCGCCGAATCGGTGCTCACGGACCCGAGGCATCCCTACACGCGCGGACTGGTCGCGGCCATCCCCACCCTGCCGCCATCCGGTCGCCCCCTGCCGACCATTCCCGGCCAGGTCGCCTCCATCGACCCCGGCGCACCGGGTTGCCGGTTCGCTCCACGCTGTCCACTCGCGGTTCCCTCCTGCCACTCGGACCACCCCGCGATGCCGGTGACCGCCTCTCCGCGCCAGGTCCGTTGTCCCAGGGTCCCACGGGACTGATCCCGGATTCCGGCCCGACGGCGACTGGTTCCTTGCACGGACGCCGTTGGGTGGAATCGTGGCCTCCATGTTTCCGACAGTGATTCCGCCTGAGAGCCCCAACTGGTTGCCGGGCCCCTATCCCGGGGTCGATCTCCGTGTCGTCGACCGCGACCGCGAAACCGGGGGAATCACCGTGATCCGACGCTTCCGCGCAGGGGTGACGGTACCGGCGCACATCCATCCCGAGGCCGACGAATGGGTCTACGTGCTTTCCGGGGAATGGGAGGAGGACGGCGTGGTCCATGGCCCGGGAACGGTCTTCGAGGCGCGGAAGGGCGTCCTCCACGGGCCGCACCACGCCCGGACCGAGGTCCTCTCCCTCACCCGCTTCAACGGCCCGCTGACCGTGTCGAGCCCGTCCCGATGAGCCACAAGAGCCCCGCCATCGCCCGTCTGCTGGACGGTCTGGAGCCCTCGGATCTTCCGAGGCACTACGCGGGATACTTCGCCTGCTTCAACCGCGGGCTCTACTTCGAGGCCCACGACGTCCTGGAGGAGCTTTGGCTCGCCGGAGGGCGTGCCGGCGCGAACTACCATTTCCACAAGGGACTGATCCAACTCGCCGGCGCCTTCGTCCACCTGCAGAAGCAGAGGCTCCGGCCTGCCGTGGCCCTCTTCGACCTCGCCGAGTCCAACCTCGTCCGTCATCGCCCGCGGCATGATCACCTCGACGTGGAGGCGGTGCTGGCGCTGATCGCGGAGTGGCGCGGTGCAGTCCAGGCCGGCCGTTTCGAGCACAACCCGTTGCCGGAGCGCGCCGCTCCAAGGATCGAGCCCGACACGGTCAGGACCTCGGCCGGAGGGAACACCACGGCTCCTCCGGGCTGACGTCGACCAGGAAGGGCCCCTTCGCGGCGGCCGGCGACAGGATCGCCAGGATGACGGCGTCGTCGCCGGTGGGATTGAAGGTGGCGTGGACCACGCCCCGCGGAATGTGCGCGACCTCCCCTGGTCCCAGGATCCGGAACTCCTTCTCGACCCACTGCTCCACCCGCCCCTCGAGCACGTAGATGATCTCCTCGAGTTCCGGATGGGTGTGGAACGCATGCCCCTCTCCGGCGGGCAGCACGGCTCGACAGAGCTGGAGGTCCTGCGCGTCGGCCACCTCGGGGCGGCAAAGCCAGTAGTTGGTGCGGCCCTTGTACTCCTCCTGGAGCGCCTCGGCGGTGGTGATGAATCGACGTGAAGGTTGGCTCATGTGGTGGTCCCGAAGCATCCACGCCCCGACCGGGTGCAAGGCAAGCGTCGAACCATTCCCCCGATCCACCCGGCCATGCCCCGGACCGGCGGACCTCAAGCCTGCCCGGAATGACGGATGTCCCTCGCTTCGTAGAGGTAGACCGCCTCTTCGGCGATGTTCTTCGCGTGGTCGGCGATCCGTTCGAGGCACTTGCTGATGGTCATCAGGTGCAGGCAACGGGAGATGTTGACGGGAGCCTCGATCATGTAGCTGGCCAGCTCCCGATGGAGCTGACGGTTCAGGGCGTCCACCTCCTTGTCCCGGGGGATGATCTGCCGGGCGAGTCCGGTGTCGCCGATCACGAACGCGTCCAACGCCTCCCGGAGCATCGCGGTCGCCAGCTCGGTCATCCGCGGGATGTCCATGTAGGGCTTGAGCTGCGGCTCGCGCCCCAACTCGATGGCCCGCCGTGCGATGGTGGTCGACTCGTCGCCGATCCGCTCCAGGTCCCGCGTGATCTTCAGCACCACGATGATCAGCCGGAGCTGTCCCGCCAGGGGCGCCTTGGTGAGGAGGTTCATCGAGGCCTCGTCGATCTCCTTCTCCAGCTGGTCCAGGCGGTCGTCCTCCGCCATGGCGGCACGGGCGAGTTCGTCGTCCCGCTCGACAAGGGCTCGCACGGAACGCTGGACCATGCCCTCCGCGAGGCTGGCCATGCGGAGCAGGAGGTCCTTGAGGGCGGCGATGTCTGGGGCAAGGGGCGTCACCGGGGTCCATTGGGCGCCAACAGGGCCCACGACGCCATCGAGATCTGGCCGGATCGGAACCGAATCCAACCCACCACGGAACCCGGCCCGCGGCTCAGCCGAACCGGCCGGTCACGTAGTCCTCGGTCCGGCGGTCCGACGGCCCGGAGAAGATCCGTCCGGTACGGTCCATCTCCACGAGGCGTCCCTGGTAGAGGAAGGCGGTGAAATCCGAAATCCGGGCGGCCTGCTGCATGTTGTGGGTCACGATCACCAGCGTGTGGTCGCGGCGCAGTTCCCGGATCAGGTCCTCGATCCGCCCCGTCGACACCGGATCCAGGGCGCTGGCGGGTTCGTCCATCAGGAGGATCGAAGGCTGGACCGCGATGGCGCGGGCGATGCACAGCCGTTGCTGCTGGCCGCCGGAGAAGTCCGCGGCGGGGGACCGGAGCCGGTCGTGGACCTCCTCCCACAGTGCCGCACGGCGAAGGGCCGACTCGACCCGTCCGTCGAGCTCCGAGCCGGACCGGACCCCGGCGATGCGGAGCCCGAAGGCGACGTTCTCGTACACCGACATCGGAAACGGATTCGGCTTCTGGAAGACCATGCCCACGCGCCGGCGGAGCAGCGTGACGTCGAGACCCGGGTCGAGGACCTCGATTCCTCCGACACGGCAGCTTCCGGTGACCTTCGAGCCGGAAACGAGGTCGTTCATCCGGTTGAAGCATCGGAGCAACGTGGTCTTGCCGCATCCGCTGGGGCCTATCAGGGCGGTCACCCGACGATCCGGGATCGCAATGGTGATGCCGTCCACGGCGACGACTGGTCCGTAGGAGACGCCAAGGGAAATAGTCTCGATGGCGGTCGGGGCTGGTTCTGCGGAGGCCATGTCAGGTGAAGGCGTTCCCGGGGCGGCGGATCCGGTTCCGAAGCAACGCCGCCAGTAGATTCATGGTGAGGGTGAGGAAGAGTAGCAGAAGCGACAACGCCCCGAGGACCGGTCGTGCCCGCTCCGGGTCGGGCGCCTGGGTGGCGAGGAAGAAGATGTGGTAGGCCAGGTCCATGAACCGGCTCCAGAGCCCGCCGTCGGCGGCATCGGTGGAATAGGCCGCCCCGGTCAGGAGGATGGGGGCGACCTCGCCCGCGGCGCGGCCCACGGCGAGGAGCAGGCCGGTGAGGATCCCGGGGGCCGCATGCGGAAGAGCGATGCGGCAGACCACCTGGAAGCGGGTGGCGCCGAGCGCCATGGCGACCTCCCGACTGCCGGAGGGAACCGAACGCAGGGCCTCCTCGGTCGAGACGATCATGACCGGAAGGGTCAGGAGCGCCATGACCGCGGCGGACCAGAAGAGGCCAGGACGCCCGAACCTGGAGCCCTCCGCCAAGGCCAGATCCAGGTTCTGCCCCACGGTGCCGACCAGGAAACCGAGTCCGAAAAGTCCCAGCACGATGCTGGGGACGCCGGCCAACTGCGTGATCGCCAGCCTGAGGAGCCGTGTCGACCAGGACCGCGGACGGGAATACTCCGAGAGGTACACGGCCGTGGCCACGCCCAGCGGAAGGACCAGCAAGGTCATCAGGAAGACACGACGCACCGTTCCGAGCACCAGCGAAGCCAGACCACCGCGCGGCAGGTCGCCCACCGGAACCGTGGCGTCGCCGTCGACGGACCACCGCCAGAGTGTGCCCGCGCCCTCGAAGGAGGTCAGGAGAAGGATGGCCGCCAGGAGAAGGAGGATCCCCCAGAGGGCCAGCCCGGTCGTCCAGGTTGCCAGTCGGGATGCCTGGGAATCCCTCATCGACGGCCCTCCTCCGGGGCGACGAGGCGCCCGAAGATCAGGGCGGCTAGGAGATTGACTCCCAGGGAGAGGGCGAAGAGGAGGGTCCCGACCACGAAGAGCATCCGGAAATGCTGGCCATGGAAGGCGGTCTCCCCCAATTCGGCGGCAACGGTCGCCGTGAGCGTCCGCGCCGGGATCCACGGGCTCCATCCGAGCATGGGAGCGTTTCCGCTGGCGATGAGGACGATCATGGTCTCCCCG
>CAIYXO010000773.1 GCA_903930165.1 uncultured Verrucomicrobiota bacterium
AATCCCCCGAACTTCGTCCAGGCACGGGGCCAGACGATCACGGTCAACGTGGATCCTGACAAGTCGGACTATCTCTACCTGGCCGGGGCGGCAGCCAACGGCGACCAGATTTCGCAGAAGATCACGCTGAAGTTCACCGACGGCACCACGGAGACATGGACGCAGTCGTTCCATGACTGGGCGGGCATCGGCCCGCCGCAGTCCGATGCGACGACGCCGGCACACAGGATCGCGCAAGTGAAGGTGGCGGCCACGTCCAATATCGCATTGACCGGACTGCAAACGATCGACGGGGTCGCGCTTGTCGCCAACGATCGGGTGCTCTTGCAGAACCAGTCAGCCCCAGACCAAAACGGCGTGTATGTCGTTCAGGCCGATTCTTGGACCCGTGCCCCGGATGCGGACACCTCGGCCGACATTGTCGACTCCTACATGACTGTCGCACTGGGGACCTACGCCGGCAAGACGTTCCTGAACACGAACACGGGCACGATCACTCTGGGGACGACCCCGATCACCTTCGTCGAGGGGACGCCTCCGCAGCCCGCGCCCCGGCCCTTCACTGGGGAACTGCTCCTGAAGACGCAGCCCGAACGTATCAATCAGCTGGGTGACCTGGACGACATCCCGGCCCACATCTTCTCCTACTGCTACAACCTTAAGGGCAAGCAGCTGGCGAGCATCACGCTGCCGAACAACGAGAACATCGGCATCTTTAGCGCCGTCGTGGCCAAGACCCCGGTGATCGCCCTCGACGAGGGTTTCGCCTCGCTCGTGCTCGCCACCACGAACCTGACGGGCATCGACGTCCTGGCGCTGACGATCTCGAACGAGTCGAACATCGGCGCGGGCGGCGGGCCGCTCACGTTCTTCTTCGCCGATCAGCCGGTGAAGGGATCGACGACGTCCGTAGTGCTCAACAGTATCGCCACCTCCGGCAGCATCAGCAGAGACGGCCAGTCTTTCAGCGGGGGCGGCTTCGACGGCGATGGCAACGCCTACTCGTGGGAGGCCCTTGGGTCGTCGAAGTTCCTTCGCGGGACGAGCGTCAACTTCGAACTGGGCCTCCCCGGGCAGCCGAACTTCGTGGTCGCCAACGGCCAGACGATTGAGCTGCCGCAGGGCAGCAGCTACACCACGCTGAATCTGGCCGGGGCGGCCGTCAACGGCGGTCAGGAGAACCAGCCGCTCACGCTGACCTTCACCGACAACTCTACGGCGGTCTGGACGCAGTCGTTCAGCGACTGGTGCAACCCAGAGGACTACACGAACGAGTCGACCATCGCCACAGCGTCATACAGTGACAACGCCTCCGGCGACACGAATCAGACCACGAACCATATCTACCAATACAGCTACACGATCCCCTCTGGCAAGACGCTGAAGAGCATCACACTGCCGACGAACTCGGACGTCCGCCTGCTCGACATCCAGATTACGCCTCCCACCTACACGACGAAGCAGGTGACGGTGCCGATGGGGCAGCAGACAACGATCGTTTATGTTGCGCCGGACAGCGCGAGCCAGATGACCTTTTATGTCCAGAAAGCCGACGGCACCTGCGTAGGGCCCGATTGCAGCACCTACCTCACAGACTGGACCAATGGCTCGGGCAACAACAATTATTTTGCCTCGAACATCAGCCCCTCACTCAATACGCAGGTGAAGAGCGGCCAGCACTGGACGATGGCGATCCAGAACGCAGGCGAGGGATACTACGGATATCTCAATTCTCCAAGCGGGCAAAATCTTCCCCACCCAGGGGGTGTCCCGGGAGGGGCCCAGTTCAAGCTCATGACGCAGGCCGAGATCGCCACGCAGCCTCCATGGGCTGTAGCCACCGAGGAAATCGTCGGCAAAATCGCTGGTGTGGCGATCTTGACCGTCGCCACTGGAGGAGTAGCGGATGCCGTGCTTGGCACAGAGGTTGTTGTAAATGATGTCGTTGTAAGTGGTGCAGGAGACGTAGTAGCTGATGCTGGAGCCGATGCTGGAGCCGATGCTGGAGCCGATTACGAGGGCGGTTTGAATGAACGCATCGCTGTAGATCCTTTTTATTTGTTGAATGATCCCGTGGACGGTGAATGGTTAAGTGAATTCTACGAGCTTCCGGATAATGGGCAGAGTTTAGTGGATGGCTTCGATGGAGATGTGAGCATAATTAAAACAGAAGGAGTTCAGGGCGGGACGGATCATCTCCTTGGAATTCCCCGATATCTCTGGGACGGCAACTGGGTAGACGTGCCTTTGGATTAGTGCGGCAATAGATATCCGCCATAAAAAACTCAAAATGAAACTTAAATGAAAATTTTGGATCGACTCTAAGGCGCTGTTTTCGATGGCTGGCGCCGCAAACTTGGTCCAGCAACTTCCGGAATCCTAAAAAACAATCCAACCACTCAACTCGAAAAATTACATATTATGAAAATTCCAGTCTTTTACCAGTATCTGCTGGCAACTTCTGTGGCCTTGGCATTGTCTGGGCTTCCATTGGCTTCGGCTGAAAACCCAATCGTGGGATTCAACCGTGTGAAATGCCCCGCGGAATCCGATACCCTTGTTTCGGTCCCTCTTATGAAGCTGCCTATAAAGGCGAGCAAAACGCTGGCGTCC